>NZ_MUFI01000008.1:0-78732 GCF_001996265.1 Salinivibrio sp. MA440 | reverse complement strand
CTTTTTATCCACTTGGACAGAGTCGACAGTCCATGGCGGAATCAGTCCAAGGATCGCTTGATAGAGTGCTGTATCTTTCATCTGATTCAGGGCTCAAGTGCAGAGTGTTTCCTTATTGTCCAATTAATCGGAAAACTTGAAAAGAAACACTTTCCACCACATCCGGAGAAGAGCCATGAATAAACAGTCTTAGAGGGAGGGAAAAGATCATGACCAAAAGTCCGTTTATGGCAAGCCTTCAGCACGAGATTAGGCGACGAGGCTATGCGATTAGAACCGAGAAAAGTTACTTGTACTGGGTTCGTCGATTTATCCTTTTCCATCACAAGCAACACCCTACAGAGCTCAGTGACGAGGATGTAAAAACGTTTCTGTCTTATTTGGCGAATGCGCAGCAAGTTTCACCAAACACACAAAAGGTTGCCCTCAATGCATTAGCCTTTCTTTACAACCAGTTTTTAGACCAACCGCTAGGTAAGATTGCGTTTAATCCGTCCAAAAAATCGCCGCGAATTCCAATTGTGCTCAGTAAAGAAGAAGTTGCCAAAATTTTCACCTACCTTAGCGCAAGAGATAAGCTGATTTGTGGGCTTATGTACGGCAGTGGCCTACGCATCAATGAGTGCTTGAGGTTACGCATTAAGGATTTGCTTTAACACCCACGCTACCGCCCTTTGGTTAGCGGCATCCAAAAGGCCTTACAGGGCAATTTTTTGCGGGCTAGGTTATCAGACGCTGGGCAGTGTGTTTAGGCAAAGGGGTCTAAAATGTTGGCGGGGTCAGAATTTAGAAATTTTTGGGAGTATAAACGCAAAAAAGCCGCTGACTGAGCAGCGGCTTTTCTATATGTGGCGGAGAGATAGGGATTTGAACCCTAGAAGGGCTATTAACCCTTGCCGGTTTTCAAGACCGGTGCTTTCAACCACTCAGCCATCTCTCCGGAACGCGGCGTATATTATTGGCTTAGGCTTCGCTTGTAAAGTAAAAAGCGACGATTTTGGTTTGTTTGGTTAGCTTTCGTGCAATAAAAAAGAGGCCAGCGTTTGGCTGACCTCTTTCGTCTGTTTTCTAAACAGTTTTAGATGTTTTCGACATCAAATTCTACCAATGGGCTCACGTCTGCGTCGTAGTCTACGCCGTCTACGCCAAAGCCAAATAGCTTCAAGAACTCGGCTTTGTATTCGTTGTAGTCGGTTAGCTCGGTGAGATTGTCAGTGGTGATTTGCGGCCACAAGTCGCGACAGTGCTGCTGAATGTCTTCGCGTAGCTCTAGGTCGTCTAAACGCAAGCGACGCTCGCTATCAACGGCAGGCTCGCTGCCATCGGCTTGATAGAGGCGTTGAGTAAACATGCGATGGATTTGCTCCATGCAGCCTTCATGGACCCCTTCTTCGCGCATCTTTTTGAACACCATAGCGATATAAAGCGGCATAACGGGAATAGCCGAGCTCGCTTGGGTCACGACGCTTTTCAATACGGCGACGTTGGCGCTACCGCCTTTGGCGGCAAGCGTCTGGTTTAGCGCGTTGGCGGCACGGTCTAAGTCCATTTTGGCTTTGCCTAGTGCTCCTTCCCAGTAAATTGGCCAAGTGAGCTCTGTGCCAATGTAGCTGTAGGCGACCGTCTTGCAGCCTTCGGCCAATACGCCGGCGTCATTGAGTGCGTTAATCCAAAGTTCCCAGTCTTCACCGCCCATGACAGTGACGGTGTCTTGGATCTCTTGCTCAGTAGCCGGCTCGACGCTTGCTTCGATAAGTTGATCTTTGTTGGTATCGACGGCGGTTGAGGTGTACGTCTCACCGATAGGTTTGAGTGATGAACGTACCAGCTCGCCGCTGTCAGGTAGCTTACGGACTGGCGAGGCCAGTGAGTAAACCACCATGTCGATTTGACCCAAGTCTTGTTTGATCAAATCGATGGTTTTTTGCTTGGCCTCGTGCGAGAAAGCATCGCCGTTCAGGCTTTTTGAATACAGGCCTTCTTGCTTGGCAAACTTGTCGAACGCGGCTGAGTTATACCAGCCTGCGGTGCCTGGCTTTTTCTCGGTGCCTGGCTTTTCGAAGAACACGCCTATGGTTGCTGCGCCGCCACCAAAGGCGGCTGCAATGCGTGAGGACAAGCCATAGCCGCTGGATGCACCCACGACCAACACACGTTTTGGCGCATTGGCAATCGGGCCTTGCGCTTTGGTGTAGTCAATTTGTTCTTTTACGTTCGCTTCACACCCCACTGGATGGGTGGTTGTACAGATAAATCCGCGAATTTTAGGTTTGATGATCATATTCAACGTCCCTCACAAAATTGAGGCTAGGATAAATACTAACGCCTGCCTATGCATCCCCTTTTATGGAAAAAGGGCAAAAATACCCAGTGGTTGGAGGTGTTGCAGGCAAAAATAGTGGGCAAGATCGCAGTGTAAATCGGTTCCATGAGCGAGCCAACAAAAAAGCGTCTGCTCATCACAGACGCTTTTCATTAGCGTAATCACAGCGTTTAAGCGGCTTTATTTGGGTTGGCTTTGTCGATAGCGCCCCCTTGTAACTGGTTTGAGGTAAACCAATCGGCCTCAAAATCATCCACTTGTACGGCGTAAGCACGCAACGCATCGGCCTCAAGCAATTTTTCACGCGCATCGGCGGTAATAATATTTTGCTCTACCGCTTGTTGTGAACGGTCGGCCAGGCTGGCTTTACCATTGATTTTCTTGGCTTTTACTGCCTTGATCAGGGCTTTTTCGGTATCACGACACGCCCACATGGCTGTGAAGGCACGTTCCATTACCGCCACCGGATCGTCGGCTTTTTCCCCAACATAGCAAAGATGCGTCCAACGGTCGCGCTCTGCACTTGGGGTCATTAACTGCTCGGCGATCTGGTTGAGCAGTTTGTCGGACGGCATCGTATAACGCATGCCTAATGGGAACAGTAGCACCCGTAAACTACGACCCACGCCTTTGGCCGGGAAGTTGTTAAAGGCGCCATCAAAGGCTTTGGCACACTGGGCTAAGCAGTATTGCAGCGCATAGTGCACCATTGGCAGATCTTGGCTTGGACGCCCTTCATCTTCATAGCGCTTCAGGGTTGCCGATGCCATATAAAGGTGACTCAGTACATCACCAAGGCGCGCTGAAAGCATTTCGCGGCGTTTTAGCTCACCGCCTAGTGACAACATCGCCACATCGGTGGTTACCGCCAGTGCACGACTCATGCGAGTCAGGTGGCGATAGTATTTGGCCGTTTCACCACTAACCGGTGCACGGTTAGTCAGCGAGCCGGTTAACGCATTCACTAACCCCATGATGCTGTTTTTAGTGGCATGACCAATGTGTTTAAACAGCAGGTTATCAAATGCTTGTGCGCCTTGCTCTTGGTCTGGGTTAGCCGCCGCTTCCATCTCTTTAAGTACATAAGGGTGGCAACGGGTCGCCCCTTGACCAAAGATCATCAGGTTGCGGGTAAGAATGTTCGCCCCTTCCACGGTGATCGCGACAGGAATACCAAAGTAATGGTGGCCAATGTAGTTGAGTGGCCCTAATTGAATGGCACGACCCGCGTGAACATCCATCGAGTCGTTTAAGATGGTGCGCGCGATCTCGGTCATGTGGTATTTAGAAATGGCGGTGATGATCGCCGGTTTCTCACCTTGGTCAAGCGCGGTGGTGGTCAGGGTACGGGTCGATTCAATCAAGTAGTTCAACCCGCCCATGCGACCCAGTGCTTCGGCGACCCCTTCAAAGCGGCCAATATGCATACCAAACTGCTTACGTACATAGCTGTAAGCGCCTGTGGTGCGTGTGGCTAAGTGGCCGACCGCCGTGCCGAGCGCAGGCAGCGAGATCCCACGTCCGGCAGACAGGCATTCCACCAGCATACGCCAGCCTCGACCTACGTAGTCTTTCCCGCCGATGACCCAATCAATCGGAATAAAGACGTCTTCACCACGGGTGGTGCCATTCATGAAGGCCATATTGAGTGGGTTGTGGCGATCGCCAATTTCCACCCCTGGATGGTCTGCCGGGACCAAAGCACAGGTGATGCCGAGATCTTTTTTGTCACCCAACAACCCTTCAGGATCGCCGAGTTTAAAGGCAAGCCCAACGACACTGGCCACGGGGGCTAAGGTGATATAGCGCTTGTTCCAGCTTAAGCGGATCCCGAGAACCTCTTCGCCATTATGCTCACCCATGCAAATAACGCCATGGTCGGGAATGCTCCCTGCATCCGAGCCTGCTTCTGGGCCGGTTAAACCAAAGCAAGGCACTTCACGGCCATCGGCCAAACGTGGCAGCCAGTAATCGCGTTGTTCTTGGGTACCGTAGTGCGTCAGTAGTTCTCCTGGGCCCAGTGAGTTCGGCACCATCACAGTGACCGCCGCGCTTAAACTGCGCGTCGCAATGCGCGATACGATGGTGGAGTTGGCCAGCGCCGAGAACGCCAGGCCACCGTATTCTTTGGGGATGATCAGCGAGAAAAAGCGTTCTTTCTTCAAGTAATCCCACACCTCTTCCGGCAAATCTTTTTGCTCTTGCACGATTTTAAAATCGTCCAGCATGGCCAGTAAGGTATCGAGTTGGTTGTCAATAAAAGCTTGTTCTTCAGCGGTGAGCGTTGGCTTGCCATAGCTGTGCAAGGTTTTCCAATCTGGCGATCCGGAAAAGAGTTCGCCATCCCACCAAACGCTGCCCGCTTCCATCGCTTCACGCTCTGTCGCTGATAAGGGTGGCAGCACCTTTTTGAAGAAAGTAAACGCTTTGTCACTAATCAGTGAACGACGTAATGAAGTTTGAGAGCTCATGATTCAGGTCCTTTTGTTGATCATGGTTGCACTCTTGTTGCTGTTATTGTGCGACCAGAACGGGTTTTACATTGCATTCCACGCATTGTCAGACATCGACAATAACGTGGGCGAATAAATGAGGGCTGGCTCCACGCCTACCACGCCCATACGTTGTTGCGCTAGTCGGCCTGCGATTCCGCCGCAAACGGAAGCACTTGGCCTTGCTGCATCACTGCTGGCTCGGCGTTCATCCCTGCTGCTAAATACGGGATGAGGCGGTCAACGATCGCTTCGGTGTCTAACGTGCGATCAAAATCATTTTCGGCAATATCACGGAGTGCCTCGCTCGATGCCATGGTGAAAATGGCAGCGCCGAGCGTAAAATGGATATGCCAGAAGACGGCTTCGGGGGTGAGTGCCGGGTTGGCTTTGTGCACCGCTTGGTTAAACAAGGATAAAACGTGCTCATAGCGCGTGGTAATAAACCAACGCAAGTGCCCTTGCACATCGGTGTAGCCTCGACCAATTAATTGCATAAAGGTGGCCGCGCCATGAGGCCGGTATTGATCAAGTGCGAGTACCGGCTGTTTGGCACAAGAAAACACTTGGGCCATCGTACATTCACGCTGGCTTAACAACATTTGCAGTTGTTCGCCAAGTGCGGGCATAAATGCCTCGAGATAACGTCCAAGCACCGCGCGCACCAATGATTTTTTATCACCAAAATGGTAATTCACCGAGGCAAGGTTAACCCCTGCTTTGCTGGTGATGGTGCGCAACGATGTTTCTTTAAAGCCATGCTCGGCGAAGAGCTGCTCCGCGGCATCCAGTATTTTCGCTTTGGTGTCGCCTCGTCCTGCCATTATTCATTCACCTGATTTAAACGCTTGTTTAACTTTATACCGACAAGCCTTATTTAACAAGTAAGAAACACCTACGTATCGCATGAGCAACATCACATTATTGAGTGATGACAAGGTGATCAGGCCATTACTGGCGTTCAGCGCCCGTTTGTTGTCACCGTATAATGTTTGGTAAATGATCCGTCTGAGGCAGGAGGGGCAAGATGATATGTAACGTATTGAATATCAGAGACTAAACCAGTAAGCCCGTACGGCCGCAAAAATAAGCGGCGCTTTTTTTATACCAATGTGGGAACCCATTCGCATTTTTGCTAGTCACACCTTGTGCCACTGCTTTTTCTAGAAGACTTTTCTTCTATGCCCACTTGCTCGTTGCTTGTGGGCTTTTTTATGCGCTTACTCCCAAATCTGCGCTCTTTTCGCCCGATTTCGATGATTTAATGTCTATCCACAGTAAAGTGTGTCTGCGTTCGCTAACAGATGTGGTCACCCTATTATGTATTTCACTTTTCTTGTCGCTATGGCGTTGATCATTATGGTCGGCAGTATTTGCGGCGTTGTTGCGATCATTAAAGTGAGTTCCTTGCGTCATGATCTTGAGGCGACCCAACATGCACTGAGGCAGTTGCGTCACAGGCAAGAGACCACGACAAGTTCCAGCGATAACCACACGTCATCAAGCATGCGTTCGAGCAATGAACCTTCAGTAAAGTCATCAACGGAATCGGACGCTTTAGAGGAAAACCGCGAGCATCATACTCTCCAGCCCACAGATGCCCCCCCTCTTCACGACGATAACGCCATGCGTGCCACCAAAGGACATGCGATGGCATGGCTTGAGCGCGCGAAACAGCAATGGCTGGTTTGGAGTGGCGCCGGTATTTTTACCCTCGGTGGACTTTTCTTAATTTCCTACCTGATCAGCGAAGGCTATTTTCCCCCTCTTGCCCGTCTTGGCTTGGGAGCGCTGTTTGGCGTCGGTTTGATTGTAAGCAGTGAGTGGCTGCACGATAAGTTGCGCTGTTATACGCAAATTGATTGGCCGAGCTATGTGCCCGCTGCCATTGCGAGTGCGGGCTTTATCAGCTTGTTTGGCCTGACCTTGATGGCGGCGACGCCCTATCAGTTTATTTCTGATCCTATCGCTGTTGTGATGCTGGCGCTGATCTCGCTCGCTGCGACCTTCTACGGGCTTAGGTTTGGCCCACTACTGACCGTTGTCGGGCTCATCGGTGCGTATGGCGCGCCATTGTTCTCTACCAGTGCCACCCCCAGCTACGGGTTGCTCGCCAGCTATTTTTTACTCGTCGCCGCCGCCATCACCTATGTGGCTCAACGTGTCGAGCGCCGATGGCTGTGGTATAGCTTGTGGGGGATGCATCTTGCTTGGTTATTTGCTTTTGCCCATTTTTCGGCGCCCCTGCTTATCGTCACTGGATTTGCTGTCGGCTCAGTCTACGTGCTGATTGCAGTACCAAGATTGGGTTGGCTGCTTAAACCAACATCTGACGGGCCACTATCTTGGCGTATTCTTGTCGATATTCGATCATGGCACCATCACGCACTCGACACCTGGCTGATGCTTGCCATTATGCTGATTGCATCAATGGCGGCATTTCCATTATCTATCACCGCTGGTATTCCATTGATCGCAGCACTAGTGGGGTGGCTTTACCTCGCTCCCCTATTCTCTGTGCGTTGGGGTGCTTGGCCTGCTCTAGGCTTAATTTGGGCCGCGCTTTGGCTACTGACAAGTGATCTTGATGGCTCTGCACTTGCCCAACATATGGGTTTAAGTATCGGTGTGTTCACCCTGTTATATGGTTTGGCCTTGGGTAAGCGTTCGCCAAAAAGCATTCACTTTATCTGGTTGGCGTGCCTAGCGACACCATTAATGGTGAGCCTAAACTCGGTAGTGACGGATCCGTTTTGGGGTAGGCAACCTCCTCACGCATATAGCACCCTATTATGGTCAGCATGTTTAGCCGGTGGCGCGGCGATATTAGCGGCATTTACTCGTTATTTTAAAGGGACAGACCAGACACAACATTTAGTCCGGTTAAGCCTATGGTGTGGGGTGAATGCACACCTTGCGCTTGCGCTGACCTTACTATTGAGCAATTACGCGCTAACCTTGGCGATCGCCCTTCAAGCCGTGGTGATGCTTTGGCTTACCCATAAATACAGGATTACACTCGCTGATTGGATTATTCAAGCCCTGGTCAGTCTAGTGCTCGCTCGCGCGACCTTATTATTGCTCACAACCAATCACATGACATCGGTGCCCGATACACTGTGGCTTTATCCGTCGCTTAGTCTGTTGATTTATGGCAGTCAGCGTTGGGTACAAAGCCAAACACTGCCCGCTTGGCTCACGGGTGCCCAGTTACAGCTCATCGCACTGTGGCTGACCAGCACGACAATTTGGCTGTGTGATCTTCAGGGCATTAGCGGTGTCATCTATTCCGTCTCAGGCGCTGTGGTAATGAGTATGAACTGGTCATTGTTAGCTTGTGTTTATCTTTATCGCTATCGCCTCGCGCAGACGTTCGCTTTTTTATACCGCTTTAGCGGGATAGCACTGCTGGCATTGAGCATACTCATTCAACTGATCCTCTTTGTCGACCACAATCCCTACTTTGAAGAGGTATCTATTGGTTATTCGCCACTTTCCAGTTTGCTCTGGCCTTGGTGGGGCGTCCCCTTGCTGGTTTGTCTTTGGCTGGGCCGAGAGGGATCCTCATCGAGCCTGGCGTTTAACGCGCGAGTACAACTGCTTACGGGTACCGCTGCGGCATTTTTTGGGTTCTTGCTCGTCAACGGATTAATCCGCCAAGCTTGGCAAGGTGACACCATTGTGCTTTCACTGCCAACATCAAACGCAGAGCTTTACACTTATTCATTGGTTTGGTTAGTAATTGGCAGCCTGACTCTGCTCGGTGGATACTGGCAACAATCGGTACGTGTGCAGCAAGGTGCCATGGCGACTTTGGCGTTAGTGATATTGAAAGTTTTCTTGGTTGATATGGCAAGTTTGGAGGGGCTAATGCGAGCTTTGTCCTTCATTGGCCTCGGGCTATGCTTAGTGGGTCTAGGTGGCTTATTCCAGTGGCTCAAACAACGCCAATGGGCCGTGTAGTGCTACACCAATTACACGCAGGATAAATAATTTATATCTGTTTCAATTTAACGAGATGGCGGCGTTTATTGCCGCCAAGTTTGTGATAAGAATCACGAAATCGTCGCCCATTGACAAGATTTGGCGACTTTTTTAAATCATCAGGAACTTCTTGGTCATCGCCCAGTCCTAATGGGTGCATCGGTAAGAAATGCCTTGTCCCCCTCAGCGATTGAGGTGCATGATTCACCTTTCTTTCCGAACTGCTGCTGCTTTTTCTACTTACTTTAGAGTTTATTTGTCTCTACCTTTATTTTGCCCACCTTGTGTGGGCTTTTTTTATTTTGGTGCAGGGTCATCAGACGTTACCTGGCCATTGGCAATCATTTGATAGGGCGACGCATACCGTAAGGTGAGTCCCAGCTGCGCCAGCGTATGCGAGGCATCAATCCATTTTCCATCGCCAGCACTTGGGTGATACTCAGGTGGCGTTAATCCCATTTCACGTGCAGCCCAGCTGTAATAAACGCTTTTGGATGGATGAAGATCCGCACTCAAATGGAAAACATGTCCCCATTGGCGCTGATGAATCATTGCACTGATTGCAGCCATGACATCGCTACGATGGATAAGGTTAACCGGCTCGCTACCGCCAGACAGCCCTGTACGCCCTGACAACATGGTTGATGGGTGACGTTCACCGCCAATTAAACCTGCCAAGCGCAGCACACTGCCCTGCTCGCCATACACGCGATCAACATGGGCTTCAATGGCTTCATGCGCTTGACCGGATGCCGTTGTCGCGGCGGTCGGTGTTTGTTCTGTGACTTGTCCTTTAAGCTCTCCATACACAGACGTCGTGCTAATAAAGAGCACATGTTCAACGCCTGCTTGTGCCAGATGATCAATAAAGGCGGTCATCGCGTTGCGGTAGGCATCAAAATCGGCATTACGTCGCCCTGCCGCGATATTGATCACCACAATGTCGCAATCAAGCAATGGCTGCGCGTGGTGGTAATCGGGCGCCATGACATCAAAAGGCACCATTGGCGCACCTAGTGACTGGCTCCATGCTTGCGCTGCATCCGATTGGCGCTTGGTCCCCACCACCTGATGCCCTGCCGCTAGCAAGTGCGACGCAAGGGGGGTACCCAACCAACCACAACCACAAATTCCGACTTTCAATCCTGACACAAGCACTCCTTAGGGTTACGTAATTATTTTTCAATGTAATCGGCTTCACACCGCTTTTTGCCCCATTTTTGACCGATTATTTATTTCACGCTGTAAATATATTCCTTCATTGTGTAAGGAAATAACCAAAAGCGTGAATGGTGACAAAGTTTTCATTCTCAGATAGTCATAATAATGTCATTACAAAGCGTGAGAAGATAGACTATTCATCATTAAACGGTGGTCAAAAACCGTGATGATTGACGTACTTAAACACTGCATTTTGTTCGCTCTCAGGGAGCGATAGTTTTTAATTTGGTCTTGAACGTAAGCGGTAACTCAGATGAATACTCTGGAAAAAATACAAAAAAATATTGAAAACTTCAGCAAATCTGAAAGAAAAGTTGCTGAAATTATTGTCGCCTCGCCTCAAACCGCTATCCACTCAAGCATTGCGACGTTAGCGAAAATGGCTGATGTGAGTGAGCCAACGGTGAATCGCTTTTGTCGTCGTTTAGACACCAAAGGATTTCCCGACTTTAAACTGCATTTAGCGCAGAGCTTGGCAAACGGTACGCCTTATGTGAACCGTAACGTTGAAGAGAACGACGGTGCCGATGCTTACACAGCCAAGATTTTCGAGTCAACCATGGCCTGTTTAGATGTGGCGAAGAACAGCATTGATACACACCAAATTAACCGTGCTGTTGATATGTTGACCCAAGCAAAGAAAATTTCTTTCTTTGGTTTGGGTGCGTCAGCGTCTGTTGCCCACGATGCGCAGAACAAGTTTTTCCGTTTTAACATCCCTGTCGTCTGCTTTAACGATATTGTGATGCAACGCATGAGCTGTATTAACTGCAATGACGGCGACGTGGTGGTGATGATCTCACACACAGGCCGGACCAAAAGCCTGGTCGACGTGGCGAACTTGGCCCGAGAAAATGGCGCCACCGTGATTGGTATTACCCAGCGCGATTCACCGCTTGATAAGGTTTGCTCGCACACCATTCAACTCGATGTCCCTGAAGATACCGATGAATACATGCCAATGGCAAGCCGCGTGGTGCAAATGACCGTCATCGACGTCTTGGCTACCGGTTTTACCCTACGCCGCGGCCCCGGCTTTAGAGATAACTTGAAACGTGTCAAAGAAGCTATTCGCGATTCACGTTTTCATAAAGAATCATTGACCTAATCCCGAGGAGTGCATGGCACTCCTTTTTTGTGTCAGCTCGTTGATATTTTCCGTGCGCTACACTGATGTCAGCGTTTTATTGGTTTATTACTAAGCGGTGATGCTTGCCTTGTAACACGCTTCTTGCGCATCACCCTGTCTACAGGAGTTAATCATGTCTGCAAAATTGAGAAGAACGAAAATTGTCACCACCTTGGGCCCGGCAACGGATAAAGACAGTGTGTTAGAGGCTGTCATTCAGGCGGGTGCCAATGTCGTTCGCCTCAACTTCTCTCACGGCAGTGCAGAAGATCATATTAAGCGTGCCGAACAGGTGCGTGCTATCGCCGCACGACTGGGTCGCCATGTGGGGATTTTAGGCGATTTACAAGGCCCTAAGATTCGCGTATCCACGTTTAAAGACGGCGCTATTGTGCTTGCGGTGGGTGATAAATTTACCCTAGACAGCGATCTTTCTCCGGGAATGGGCGATCAAGACGCTGTGGGGCTGGACTACAAGGCGCTACCGCAAGATGTCACCCATGGCGACATTTTGCTGCTCGACGATGGCCGTGTACAGCTCAAAGTATTGGCCGTTGACGGCACCAAAGTGCATACCGAAGTCACGGTGGGCGGGAAGCTATCAAACAACAAAGGGATCAACAAGAAAGGCGGTGGCCTGTCTGCGCCTGCGTTGACCGAAAAAGATAAACAAGACATTCTCACCGCCGCCAAAATCAAGGTCGACTTTTTGGCTATCTCGTTCCCTCGCAACGGTCAAGACATGCATTATGCCCGCTCATTAGCACGCGAGGCTGGTCTGGATGCACGTTTGGTCGCCAAAGTTGAACGCGCAGAAACCGTGGTGAGCGATGCCAGTATTGATGACATTATCGAAGCGTCTGATGTGGTGATGGTGGCACGTGGCGATCTTGGCGTCGAAATTGGTGACCCTGAGTTAGTAGGGGTACAGAAACAATTGATCCGACGCGCACGCAGTATGAACCGCTTAGTGATCACTGCCACGCAAATGATGGAGTCGATGATCACAGCCCCGATGCCAACCCGTGCAGAAGTGATGGATGTCGCTAACGCCGTGTTAGATGGTACCGACGCGGTAATGCTATCAGCAGAAACCGCAGCAGGACAGTATCCGGTGGAGACGGTACGCGCCATGGCAGAAGTGTGTGTCGGTGCGGAAAAAATGCCGTCGGTGAATGTGTCTAACCATCGCTTGGATCGTCAGTTTGATAGCCAAGAAGAGACGGTGTCGATGGCAACCATGTATGCGGCAAACCATATGAAAGGGATTAAAGCCATGGTGTCGCTGACTGAGTCAGGCCGCACCGCGTTGATGATGTCACGTATTTCATCGGGTAAGCCCATTTTCGCCTTGTCTCGCCATGAACAAACGCTGAATCGTGCAGCATTGTATCGCGGCGTCACCCCCGTGTATTTCGACAGCAACAGTGGTGCCGGTCCGCAAGTGGCCGAGCTTGCCCTGCAGACACTGAAAGCGGGTGGGTTTTTGAATGAAGGCGATCAGGTGATCATGACCCAAGGTGACCAAATGGAAGTGGTTGGCTCAACCAATACGATGCGAGTCTTAACAGTGAAATAGCGAAGGTCCATGAGGGCACGAGCAAAAACAGCAACGCAAAAGGCGATCGCAATCGATCGCCTTTTTTCATGGAGCTTTCCTTTAGGACGACGATTTAGGGCGCCAGTGAGGATTAATATGTGCCATTAACAGGTGATCTTCCCATTGACCATTAATGAGCAGGTAATCCCGTGCTCGTCCTTCTCGTTCAAATCCAACGGCCTCTAACACCTTGGCACTGCGCGCATTGCATGGCATATAAGCGGCATTGACGCGGTGAATATGGATATTATCGAATAACCATTGATTGGTGGTCGCCAATGCGCGGCGCATAATGCCCTGCCCTTGTGCCGCTTGGTCTAACGAGTAACCGACGGTGCAAGAATACGAAGGATACTGCATCATGCTGGTATAAGAGATCACTCCCAATACCGTGGGAGAATCTTGCTTGGCAATTAAAAAATAATATGCCAGCTGATGCTTTTGTAACTCCATCAGCTGTAGCACCCGCCGTTTCCAGCCCTGCTCGGAGTAAAAGCCCGATGTTCGCGCCGGCTCCCAGGGGGCAAGAAAGACACGATTGCGCTGAAAGTATTGCACAACTCGCATGACGTCTTCATGGCTGATGGCATCAATGCGCAGTTCATCCACGGATAATCGCGGCAAATCACTCACCGAGGGTTCGTACATAGTCACTGTCTTGGCCCGCGTTATTTCTTACCAATGCCATAGTCGCGCAGTTTATTGGCGATAGCGGTATGCGAGACATCCAGCCGCTTAGCCAGTTTACGCGTGGAAGGGTAGCTTCGGTACAAGTTATGCAATATGCCAGACTCATAACGCTTCATGATTTCGTCCAACGATCCATCAATCGACTCTTCACTCAGAAACTGGGTGTTTTCGATTTCTGGTAACTGCACATCGTCTATCGTCATCACGTCGGCATCGATTTGGGTCATCGCATGCAATAACACATTGCGAAGCTGGCGGATATTACCCGGCCATGCATAGTGGGTCAGGTAGTCTGCAAGGGCGTCATCGATGCTTGGCTTGGATTGGCCCAAATCGGCGGCAAATTGTTTAATAAATAGCTGCGCAAGTGGCATCACATCCGCAGAACGTTCTCTCAGCGGTGGAACCGTCAGCGATAAGACATTAAGGCGATAAAAGAGGTCTTCGCGGAATTGATGCGCGGCCACCAGCTCAGGTAAATTTTTCTGCGTTGAACAAATCACCCGCACATCGACCTGCATTTCACGCTCTTCACCGACCCGACGGAAGGTGCCGTCTTGCATAAAGCGCAGCAGTTTTACCTGCAGGTGACGGCTCATTTCACCGACTTCATATAGGAAGACGGTGCCGCCGTCCGCTTGCTCTAAAATCCCTTTTTTCGCGCTACCGCCCTCTTCTGCGGCGGCCATGCCAAACAGCTCGGTTTCAGCGGCGTTATCAGGCATCGACACGCAGTTCACCAGCAAGAAGGGTTTGTCTGCCCGCAGTGAATGCCGATGGCAAGCGCGCGCAATCATCTCTTTGCCTGTTCCGGTTTCGCCTTGTACCAACAGTGGCGCGTCGAGCATCGCTAATTTTTTAGCTTGGCTCATCAGCTGCTTAAACTTGTTGGATTGGCCAACGAGGTGCTCAAAACCATGGTCGCTAGGCGTGCGGAAAACCGTTTGCGGGGTGTTATTCAGCGCCACTTGTTTCAGTTGGACCACGGCGCTCACGAGCACAGGCTGTTCGCTTTCATCGTTGATATGAACAGGCATCACTTCCATGAGGAAGTCGAGGCCAGCCATCACCACCATCCTACAGCTTTGGCTAGCTTCTTCTTTTTCCAGCCAATGGGCAAACTGAAAGTCAGGAAACACGGTGTTCGCATGCTCGTCGATAAGCTGATGCTCACTGGATCCAATCAGATCTTGTGCCGCTTTATTGGCCATATCGATGTAGCCGTCGAGGTTGATCGAGACCACAGGATCGGTCAGGCTTTCGACCAAAGCACGTAGCTCTTTATGCTCGCGCTCGGCAGGCAAGAACTGGACTTTGCGCACATCGGTGACCCCAGAAATCAGTCGAATTTCAGACATCAACTGACTAAAGGCTTCAAATTCAATTTCAGGGCAGTTCAGATAGATAATCCCGACTTGGTCGATTTCGATCCCGCGTAGATCAATATCGCGGCGAACCAGAATATCAAGCAGTTCGCGGGTCAGTCCGATCCTATCTTCACAACAGACTTTCAGTCTCATAATGGATTCCTGTAACGTGACAGTGATACCCAATACCGGCGCAGAACAAGATGGGATGAGGTGATTAAAACCTGCTCTGATCAAGACGTTACAAAAGCAATCGTCAGTATTTTTTCATGCGCCGGATTAGCTGTCAGGATAAGTTGACACTGAGGCGAAGTTTGAGCGGGTTAGGGTTAACAGTCAAGCCCTGATGCCATTTTTGCCTTGCGACATCACGTTTGTAGCACAGACTTTTGCCGTTTAAACTTTTGATTATATTATAAATAAAAACACAAGGTGACAGAGCGCAATGGGCTACGATGTCACCAAGAGCATGTTACCAAGAGCGTCACCAAGGGCGCCACCAAGAACGTGTCGCCACGCGTGCTACAGGTATTCGCGTCAGTGGGGTGATTCGCCGGGGGTTGGGCTTTTACCCATTAGCCGTTTTACCAGCTCGCGCCGCAACTGTGACAAGCTCGGGGCCGCTTGCCCATGCCAAGGCAGTGGCCGCATCAGGGTCATGGTTTTTAATCCAAGGCGAGCCGTGAGCAAACCAATCCCCAACCCTTGGGCGACGCGGCCAGAAACACGTCCAGCGAGGTTCACTGAAAGGACATCAAAGCCGACATCGGTCATGGCCTCACTCGCGCCGGCAAGCGCCATGTTGGTGAGAACCATTTTAAGTAAACTCAATCGGGCTTTGACCCCAAGTTGAATGCCATACACGTTGGCAATCTTGGTCATTAAATGAAAATTTCGCCACGCAACCAGTAACATATCGGCGGCCGCCAATGGACTAACGGCCACCATTAAGGCCGCCTCTTGCGAGTGTTTCGTCACCAAGGCGCGCGCTGCCTTATCTTGAGCGCTGAGTACCTGTTGCTCATAAAGGCCTAAAATTTCGCTGTCGTTATGGGTTGCCGTGATCGCTTGCTGCCACTGTGTAAAAGCTGGACGTTGTACTTGTCCGGTTTGCTCCGCTAACTGACGACAAAAGTGTTCGCCCTGCCCGACCGCATCACTGGCCAGCAGTTGCTCAGCCTGTTGGCGGACAGCATCGCGTTGCAGCAAACGACGCATCGCGCGCCATTCTTTACCCAGCATCACCAATCCAGTCGTGGCGATGGCGATCAACAAACCTTGCCAGCCAAGGCTAAGCCAATCTTGCGTTAGCCAGCTTTGATACACACTGTCAGCGGATTGCCACAATGCCAGTAGCATGGTTGCCAACATAAGAAATGGCCACACTCGGCGTCGCTTGCGTGACGAGGGGGCGAGCGTTGCATCAAGCGAGGCTTCCCATTCATCACTCGCCGCCGGCGTAAAATCATGGTCCGATTCAAACGTGGTGCCTTGTTGTATCCGGCTATCTAATGCCGTCTGGTCTATCTCGGCATCCTGTGCAAAGGTTTGTTTTGGCTTGTATTGGGTCATGACTACCTCATTTATCGAAATTTGTCGCCAAGCAAATAATCCAAGGCTTTATCCATGCGGATATGTGGCAAGGGGGCATCGAGCGGCGCGGGTTGCGGACGAAACGACGGGAAGTCAAACCCTTGATCCTGCCAGAAGGCATCTTCCGGTAACTGAGCCGGTACCTCTCCCGGGTATAACGTCACTGGGCTGTTATCGGCCAAATGGCCTTTTAACGCGCTTTGGGTGCTGCCTTTTACCGAGACATAGCCCGGTGTGGTTGCTTCAATCGCGGCGACACTTTGACAGCGCATATCAATGCCTTCAAACGCCGCCTGTTGCCACGCTTGATGAACAATTTGTTGCAACAGGCTCACCAAGTTTGGATGTTGCTCGGGGGTCACATGATCGGCTTTGGTGGCGGCAAACAACACTTTATCGATACGGGGCGAAAACAGCCGTTTGAGTAACCCTGACTTGCCGTATTTAAAGCTTTGCATGAGCTGCTCAACGGCGAGGCGCATATCGTGAAACGCAGCGGGCCCAGCGTTCAACGGTTGTAAGGTGTCGACCAAGATGACTTGGCGATCAATTTTGGCAAAGTGTTCGCGGTAGAAATGGGCAACCACATGTTCACAGTAATAGTCGTAGCGCGCTTTGAGTACCCCATAGTTGGAGTCTTTCCCTGCTTTGGCCAAATCCTGTTCATTGCCCGAGCCAACCCAAGGAAAGAACTGCACCACAGGTGCACCAGCCAGTTCCCCGGGAAGCACAAACCGGCCAGGTTGCACCCAATGCAGCCCGCCATGTGCTTTACACTGGTGTAAAAAGGCCGTGTAGTCGGCAGCAATCTCAGCCAGCTTTTTTTCATCTGCAGGTGCAAACGGGTCGAGTGCCGCGGCTTTGGTTGTCCACGTGCCAGCAAGCTCGCCACGACGCCCGGTCAATAATCCCGACTGTTTAGCTGACCATTGCGAGTAGGTTTGACTCAACAAGGGTAAATCGAGCAGCCACTCTCCGGGGTAGTCAATAATATCAACGTACAAGGTCGCCATGTCGTTAATCGCTCTCAGTGCGGCAGACTGGGGCCGATACCGCACGGCTAGGCGTACTTCACTGACATCACGCGTGGGTGACGGCCACACCGGCGGAGTACTATGTAGCGCCTGCATGGCAGAGTCGTAATCAAACGCGGGCAAGTGCATATGTGGGTGTGGCTCTCGACGCGCCCCTAATCCACGTCCCTGCTGCACCAGTTGCATTAACGGCAAATTAGGCTCGGTCCCCAAATGCGTCAGCTGGTTAATGAGTGAGGTAATAAAGGCCGTTTTTCCCGCACGCGAGAGGCCAGTAACCGCAAGACGAACATGACGGTCAGCGCCTCGGCTGGCCCACTGCTTTACGCGCCTTTTCACTGATGGCATAAGTTTTTATGGCTCCTTGATCAGCCAAGCTGCCTACGACAGGCAGCCGCTGTGCATGGTTAAATGCGTGTTCTGATAAGTTGAGGCGGATTATAGCTTTTTAAACGCTTGATCAACGTTAAACGCTGATGATGTCACATAGGCTTCCATCTGAGTGATCTTGTCTTCCATTTGCGTGAACTCGCCGTTGAGATCACGGATCAGTTGGCTGGCTGACTTGCCCGACTGCCATGGCTTTTGTTTCACCTGATGCGCTGGCGCCGCTTGAGCCGGCTCAACCGTTTCGTGTTCTTGCGCCGGTTTTTTATCTAAGATCAGCACGGCAGCGATGTAGGCCACCACCACAAAAAAACCGAAGCCGAGCAAAAACGCGGAGACCGTCAGGATCCGTACTAACCAGGTTTCCATCCCAAAGTGGTTGGCAAGGCCGGCGCACACACCGGCAATGCGGCCGTTGTCTGGATCTCGATATAAGGTTCCCCTCATGCGCGTTGCCTCCATTGTGGCGCTTCAGCATCAAGCAAGCGCTCTAAGTTATCCACACGGGCTTGCAGTTTTTCAGCGCGCTGAGCCAGCTGCTGTAACGTTTCGTAATCTTGCCCACTTAAGCCCTGCTCAACTTGGCGTTTACTGCGGTAATGCAGCAACAGCCATAGCGGGGCGACGAACAGTAAAAATATCGCCAGTGGAAAGCCAAGAAATAGTGATGACATGTCCGCTCCTCGTCGTATTGGTTATGATTGATTATCTTTCATTTTGGCTTTTAAAGACGCCAACTCTTTCTCAATTTCGTCTTGGGCTTGAAGATCCGCGAACTCGTCGTCTAGTCCTTTGCCTTTGCCAACTTGATAACTGTCGGCTTCCGCTTCAAGTTCGTCAATACGGCGCTCGTATTGTTCAAATTTCGCCATTGCTTCGTCCGCACGACCACTGCCGAGGTGACGACGTACATCACGACGATTGCCCGCAGTCTCACGGCGAATGCTCAGCGATTGCTGACGTGCCCGCGTTTCGCTCAGCTTGGTCTCAAGCGCTGCAATTTCACCACTCAGTTTTTCAACGCTTTCCGCAATTAAACTCAGCTCTTCATCGAGTGCGACTTTCACATCATGCGCTTTCTGTTTTTCGATCAATGCAGCGCGCGCGAGATCTTCACGATCTTTTTGCAGCGCTAGCGAGGCTTTTTCCTGCCAGTCTTGAATTTGGCGTTCGATGTTTTCAATCTTACGCGCGACTTCTTTTTTATCTGCCAGCGCTTTCGCTGATGATGTCCGCACCTCTACCAAGGTGTCTTCCATTTCTTGAATGATCAAACGGATCATTTTTTGTGGATCTTCCGCCTTATCGAGCAAGGCGTTGACGTTGGCATTGACGATATCTGCAAAACGAGAAAAGATTCCCATTACTGACTCCTTCTATTTGTTCAAGTTTGTTTAAACCTGCTCACACTTATTCAAACGGTATGCCAACTTTTTATGCACTATTTTTCAATCGGTTAAAAGCAGTTGCGTCGGCCTTCTAAACCGTTCATGATGAATAAAACCACTATTTGGTAAAAATCGCCATGCGAGAACAAGATAACTTACTGGGGGAGTCCGACCGTTTTTTAGCCGTGTTAGACCATGTTAGTCGGCTGGCCCCGCTCAACCGTCCGGTTCTGATTATGGGTGAGCGCGGCACCGGGAAAGAGTTAATCGCGCAGCGTCTTCATTACCTCTCAACCCGTTGGTCACAACCGCTTGTGAGCTTGAACTGTGCGGCGCTAAGCGAGGGGCTGATCGATTCTGAGCTCTTTGGCCATGAGGCCGGTGCTTTTACCAGTGCCAAAGGCCGACATGCGGGCCGATTTGAGCGCGCTGAGGGCGGAACTCTATTCTTGGACGAGATTGCTACCGCGCCTCAGGGCGTTCAGGAAAAGTTACTCCGTGTGATTGAGTATGGCGAATATGAACGTGTTGGCGGCACCACGCCTTTGCGCGCAGATGTTCGGCTGGTGTGCGCCACCAATGAAGATCTACCCGCGCTTGCGCAAGACAACCAATTTCGTCCTGATCTGCTGGACCGGCTCGCCTTCGACGTTATCCATCTTCCCCCGCTTCGCGAGCGCCAGCAGGATATCTTGATCATGGCCGAGCACTTTGCCATGAAAATGGCGGTTGAGCTCGGTTATCCATTATTTGCGGGCTTTTCGCAACCGGCCCAAGCACAATTGCTAACACACTCCTGGCCAGGTAATGTGCGAGAGCTGAAAAATGCAGTTGAGCGGGCGCTCTCTCGCCATAATGATGCCACCACACCCATCGATACGATTTGCCTTGACCCATTTTCACCGCCTTGGCAGCCTCAGCACTCCACACATGCTCCTTCAGCGGTCAAAGGTTCACTGCCAGCCTTTCCTCTTGATCTGCGTGAGTGGCAAACCACACAAGAACGCGATTTGGTCACAGCGGCGTTGTCGCAAGCCAACTATCATCAGAGGAAGGCCGCGCAGTTACTCGGCCTAAGCTACCATCAATTCAGGGGGCTGTTGCGCAAGTATAACGTGGGACAAGATAACTAATCTTGTGGTTGCTCAACCTTTATCGGCACAGGGACAACTCACGGACACAGAAACGCAAGATAACCCCTACTTTACTTGGTGGTAAGACCGTTTCGGTGGTAGATTACGGGATTCATTTTGATAGCTGATTTTACTTGGTTTATGCGCGTTTTTTTCCAGTTTTTGATCCTGGGCGTGAGCGGTCTGCTTCTCGCAGGTTGTGATGCGGCTAACGATCAACGTGCGGCCGACAACCGTGGTTTTGTGTTTTGTGGCCCAGGCCAACCGAACACATTTAACCCTCAGTTGACCGATGGCGGCCTGACCGCAGACACCTTATCGAGCCAGCTGTACGATCGCCTGCTTCAGCTGAACCCTGACACCTACCAACCCGAGCCTATGCTCGCGAAAAGTTGGGAGGTCAGTGATGACGGTAAAACCTATACCTTTGTACTCCGTCGTGGTGTGGCTTTTCATCGCAGTGTGACCTTTACGCCGTCTCGTTACCTCAATGCTGAGGACGTTGTTTTCTCTTTTCGGCGCTTGATTAACCCCCGTCACCCTTTTCATCGCATTTCTGGCGGCCAATATCCATGGTTCGATAGCATGGATTTTTCAAGTTTAGTCTCGAGTGTCAAAGCGACCGATACCTATCGTGTGCAATTTACCCTCTCGCGACCCGATGTGTCGTTTCTTTCTACACTGGCCACCAAATTTTCGGTGATTCTTTCAAAAGAATATGCCAACCAATTATTAGCCGCCGGTACACCGGAAAAGATCGACGCCTACCCGGTTGGCACTGGCCCGTTTGCTATGGCTGAGTATCAGCCTCGTGAATTAATTCGTCTGCGCCGCCACTGGCAATATTGGCAAGGTCCCGCCCCGATGGAGCAGGTGGTCTTTGATATTTCAACCCGAGGAACGGGCACCTTGGCAAAAATGCTGACGGGTGAATGTGATGTGCTCGCCTCTCCCGTTGCCAGTCAGTTACCCGTCGTGGTGAATGATCCGCGCTTTCGTTTATCATCTCAAACGGGGATGAACGTGGCGTTTATTGCGCTCAACACCCGCCATCCAGCGCTTTCGCAGGTGGAGGTTCGTCAGGCGATCAATCTGGCGATTAATCGCGGCGCCTTACTAAGCTCGGTGTATTATGGCACAGGCACGCCTGCCACCAGCTTGTTGCCACCGATGTCCTGGGCGTATGACCCTAATCAGCAAAGCCAACATGATCCCAAGCTCGCAGCGGCTCTGCTCGCCAAAGCCGGGTATCGCCATGGGTTCAGTGTTGATTTAACGGTGCCATTAAAGCCCACGGCGTTTAATCCAAGTCCGCGTAAAACCGCCGAACTGATCCAGGCCGATCTGGGAGAAATTGGCATAGACGTAAATATCATTCCAGAAAAAACCGTTAACCGCGCATCGATTCGGGAAGGCGATGACAGTCACGGTATGGTGCTTACCGGTTGGGTGGCCGATAATGGGGATCCTGATGCTTTTTTACGCCCATTACTGACTTGCAATGCCAAGTTCACGGGGTGGAATATCGCCAATTGGTGTAACCGCTTTTTCGATCAAACCTTAAATGAGGCAATTGCGACAGACAATATGGCCATGCGCAAAACCTTATACCAGGACGCACAAACCATTCTTGACCGTCGGATGCCGGTGGTGCCACTTGCCCATGGTATTCAACACCAAGTCCGTGATGCACATTTAACCGGGCTCACGATGACCCCCTTTGGGGCAGACAGTTTTGCTGATGTGTCACGGGAGCGCTAAACCATGCTGATTTATACCTTACGACGCTTCAACTTATTTTTGATCACCTTGGTGATCCTCACCTTGGTCGCTTATAACATCATTTTATTGTCGCCTGATTCAGGATGGCACCAATATGACTATTGGTTAGGGTGGGTTTATTATCTACGCCAACTCATTGATGGAAACCTAGGGCTTGCGGCTAACGGGGAGCCAGTGGTCAATATTCTTGCCCATGTCGCACCGGCGACTTTAGAGCTCTGTATTTCCGCGCTGGTCATTAGCGTGATGGTCGGCGTACCGCTCGGCACGCTCGCAGGGCTGCGTAGCCAAGGCCCCACTGATAAAGTGATTTCATCCCTCGCTGTCGTGGTATTTTCGATTCCGACATTCTGGTTAGCCATCTTACTGATTATGGTGTTCTCACTCGACTTACAATGGTTCCCCGTATCAGGCCGCTACAACCTTTTGTATGAGATTCCGCATATTTCTGGGTTTGCGTTAGTCGATTTATGGCTCTCGGATTTACCGCTCCAGGGAAAAGTCGCAACCGATATTATGCGTCATCTTGCTCTCCCGACACTGACGCTTGCCGTGGTTCCGACAACTGAAATTATTAAGATGGTCAGAAACTCAATGGCCTATGTGATGAGTCAGAATTACATTAAAGCCGCGGCCACTAAAGGGCTATCGAAAACCGAGATTGTGCTTCGGCATGGAATGAAAAACGCGATTCCGCCTATTATTCCCAATTTTGGATTATTGGTTTCCACCATGGTGACCTTTGTGATTATTGTCGAGTCTGTATTTAACTGGCCAGGCATTGGGCGTTGGTTACTCGATGCGCTCCTTGTCAAAGACTATACCTCTGTACAGGCGGGCGTGCTTGCGATTGGTGGGTTTGTCTTATTGATTAATATTGTCTCCGATGTGCTAGGGGCGTTTATGAATCCGCTGGTAAGGAAGAAATGGTATGCCCTCAAATAGTGTCTACGTTGAACAGCATATTCCCACTCAGTTTGAGCGGACTTGGACTGCCTTTCGCCGCAATAAGTTAGCTGTGATTGGGTTTTGGTGTCTAGCCGGGCTTCTCTTAGTGACCCTCTTTGCACCCTTGCTCGCCCCTTGGAGCCCGCAACATCAAACGGGTCAGCTTTTGATGCCGCCCTCTTGGGTGCAGTCTGGGCAGATTGAGTTTTTTCTCGGCACCGATGATTTGAGCCGCGACATGCTATCGCGCTTAATTGCCGGCTCTCGCTTAACCTTTGGATTGGCGCTGATAACGGCATTAACCGCGTCGTTGGTCGGCATCGCTATTGGTGTGCTGGCAGGCATGACCAAGGGCCTGAAGTCCAGTGTGTTAAACCACATTCTTGACAGCATTCTTTCCATCCCTTCGCTGCTATTGGCGATCATTGTGGTCGCCTTTCTCGGTGTCGGTGAAACCCAGATATTGCTCGCGATTTGGTTGTCACTGATCCCTCGTATTATTCGTGCGGTGTATACCGCGGTCCACGATGAAATAGAGAAAGATTACATCATCGCCGCACGCTTGGATGGCGCGAATAATATCTATCTGTTACACCATTCTATTTTGCCGAATATTGTCACCGTATTGAGTACTGAAGTAACCCGTGCAATCTCGGTCGCGATCTTGGATGTTGCCGCGCTGGGTTTTCTAGGATTAGGGGCTCAACCCCCAGCCCCCGAATGGGGCGCTATGCTCGGTGATTCCATTGAGCTTATTTTTACCGCTCCCTGGACAGTGACCCTGCCCGGCATAGCCATTGCGTTTAGCGTGTTGGTTGTTAACCTTGTCGGTGAGGGCGTCAGCCAAGCCATCAACGCAGGAACTGAATAATGCCGTTATTAGATATTCGACACCTAACCATCGAAATTGAAACGCCTCAAGGGATGGTGAAAGCGGTTGATAGAATGAGCCTGACCATTAATGACGGTGAAATTCGTGGCCTGGTAGGAGAATCGGGCTCAGGCAAAAGCTTGGTCGCTAAGGCCATTTGCGGTGTGACCAAAGATCAATGGCATGTCAGCGCCGACCGTTTGAGGCTGGGCAATATTGATTTACTGGAGCTACCAGCCAGAGAGCGCCGCCACGTAGTGGGTAAAGATATTGCGATGATCTTTCAAGAGCCATCGACCTGTCTTGACCCCTCTGAAGTGGTGGGCCATCAGCTTGAAGAAGCGATTCCTCCCGCGTCGTTTTCTGGCAGTTGGTGGCAGCGTTTAAACTGGCGTAAACAGCATTCCATCGCTCTACTCCATAAGGTTGGGATAAAAGATCATCGGCGGGTGATGGACAGCTATCCTTACGAGCTCACCGATGGCGAATGTCAAAAGGTGATGATTGCAATGGCGATCGCTAACCGCCCTCGATTATTAATTGCCGATGAACCAACCAATGATTTGGATCCCATCACGCAAGCACAAATTTTCCGACTGCTTAGCCGCACCAATCAGCTGTCGAACACGACCATTTTGTTGATTAGTCATGATCTGACTTTGGTTACGCGTTGGGCGGATAGAATTACCGTGATGTATTGTGGCCAGTCTGTGGAGTCGGGAAACCGAGAGCAAATACTCACCACACCCCATCATCCATATACAGACGCATTATTACGGACCATGCCGGATTTTAGCCGCGAGATCCCGCATAAAAGCAAACTAGAAACTCTGCCTGGCTCAATACCGCCATTACAACATTTACCTATTGGTTGCCGACTTGGCCCGCGCTGCCCCTATGCGCAGCGTAAATGCGTAGAAGTACCGCGAACCGAGAAAGTGAAAAACCATAAATTTGCCTGTCATTTCCCGCTCAACATGGAGAACAAGCATGGCCGCTCTTCTTGAAATTGATGGGCTATCGAAAGACTATCATCACCGGTCTGGTTGGCTAAAAAAGCGCGTCACCCATGCGGTGAAGCCGGTGTCCTTTTCATTGGATGTCGGCGAGACAATTGCATTTGTCGGGGAAAATGGCTCAGGTAAGTCAACCTTAGCACGAATGATTGCTGGCGTGATTGAACCGACCGCGGGACAAATCCGCGTTAATGGCGATCCGCTCCGCTATAAAGATTATCAAACACGCTGCAAGCTCATACGGATGATCTTTCAAGATCCGAATACCTCGCTGAACCCACGCAACCAAATTGGACAAATATTGGAAGGGCCTTTGCGTCGAAATACCAATATGACACCCCAAGAGCGTGGGAAACGGATTAAAGACACCTTATTACGGGTCGGGCTAATCCCGGAGCACGCTTATTTTTATCCGCAAATGCTTGCTACCGGTCAAAAGCAACGTGTTTCGCTTGCAAGGGCGTTAATTTTGCAACCCAGTGTGATTGTTGCCGATGAGGCATTAAATGGCTTGGATATGTCAATGCGATCGCAGATCATCAACCTGCTTCTCGAGCTACAAGAAGAAATGGGGTTATCTTATGTTTATGTGTCGCAACACATGGGCGTGATTAAACATGTAACGGATAAGTTGATGGTGATGCAAAAAGGCGAAGTGGTTGAATCGGGCGATACCGCCTCACTGTTTGCTAACCCACAGCATAGCCTCACCCAAAGGCTTATCGATAGCCACTTTACCGCTCCGGTATTAGACAGGCGCTCTCGCAAATCCTCAGGTGCACGACCGTAATACAAGCATGAGCGGCCGGCTCTGTCCGCCGCTCATGCTTTCCTTGCTTGATGCTTCTCTGTTAATGCTTTCTCTTTGAATGCTTTCTCTGTTGGTGCTTTATCTGTTAGTGCCTTATCTGTTAGTGCCTTCTCTAGTAAGACTTAGATAGCTGGCACATCAAGTGCGTAGGGATTGATTAATCGTATGTAACACAGCGGCTGGATCGGCAGCTTGGGTGACAGGTCGACCAATGACAAGGTAATTCGAACCTGCATTTACCGCTTCTTCTGGCGTCATAATTCGGCGCTGATCGCCTGCGGCACTGCCAGCCGGACGGATCCCTGGAGTCACCAACTTAAAGGTGTCACCACACTGCGCTTTAAGCAAACTGGCTTCTTGTGCTGAACACACCACACCATCCAAACCCGACTGTTGCGTCAGCTTGGCAAGATGCTGCACCTGCGCTTGTGGTGAGCGTTGTACCCCAATTTGGCGTAAATCCGCATCCGTCATGCTGGTCAACACGGTGACACCGATAAGCAATGGGCGGTTGCCTCCATATGGTTCAAGCGCCTCGCGTGCTGCACTCATCATGCGCTCGCCTCCTGATACATGCACATTGACCATCCACACGCCTAGCTCTGCCGCAGCCGCTACAGCACGGGCACAGGTATTGGGGATATCATGAAACTTGAGGTCGAGAAAGACGTCGTGTCCGCCTGCATGAAGCTGTTTGACAAGCGCTGGGCCAAACAAGGTAAACATTTCCTTGCCCACTTTTAAACGGCATGAACCTGGCTCGATTTTATCCGCAAAGGCTAACGCTTGGTTCATATCTGCATAATCAAGTGCCACGATGACTTTTGGGTCGTGCATGTTGTTTCCTCGTTCCTCGTTGAATGCTTATAAACGGCATAATGCCGCACTAACCGATAAAAAAACGGCGATGCCTAAGCATCGCCATTACTCCCCATCAAGCCCTCGAATTGGCTTGATAGCGCCCCAGCTTTTGCAAGATGGGCACTGCCAATAAAGCGCATGCGTGGAAAAACCACATTTACGACATCGGTAATGAGGCTTCACTTTCATTTGTTCAGCGACCAAGCCTTTTAAGGTGTTCAAACTTGCTTTTGCTCGCCCTTCCTCGGCTTGCTCAACATGGTATTCCATTAACTTATAAAAGCCGCGCATGGTCGGATTACGCGTAAGTTGGCGCGTAAGAAAACTCTGCGCCATAGCGATATTCTCGTTGCTGCCAATCACTTCAGAGAGCATTAGCTCGGCGCTGACGCCTGCATTCTTTTCAATACATTCTTTTAAAAAACGCACCAACTGCATCTCTCGTCCCAAGGCGCGATAGCTTTCTGCAAGCAAAGGTAGCGCTTCACTGACAAAATCAGCATCCTGCTCTAAGATGTTCTCGAGCTGTTTGAGCGCCCCTTTGTAATCTTCATGCTGAATGTCGAGTCTTGCCAATTTTAAGCTCGCTCGGACACAGCTTTTATCGTAAGACAAAGCACGACGTAACAATTGCCGTGCCTTGTGCTCATCACCCTCAGCGAGTTGCTGCATCGCAAGCTCACAGTGGAAATGTGCGATATCTTTACGCAGCTTATGTTTGCCCATTTTGACCAGCTTCGCTGCGGTATCGATTGCTTGCTCCCATTCTCGCGTTTGTTGCGAAATGGCAAGTAATTGCTGCAGGGCAAATTCGCGATAATCGGGCTCATCAACCAGCTCTGCAAAGATTTTCTCGGCGCGATCAAAAAAGCCGGCAACCATATAATCTTTAGCCAGCTGCTGCATCGCGAGGTTGCGCTGATCTAAGGTGAGATTGGGCCGAGCGATTAGGTTTTGATGAATTCGGATTGCCCGGTCGACTTCACCCCGAGAGCGAAAAAGGTTGCCCAACGCCAGGTGAGTATCAATGGTTTCGTTATCGACCTGCAAAAGCTCGATAAATAAGTCGACCGCTTTATCTGATTGCTCAGACAGCAGCAAATTGAGCCCCGCCACATATTGGCGAGACAAATGATGGGACTGTTCTTGCCGTCGATGACGAGCATTCCTGTTACCCATGTACCAGCCGTAACCGGCGGCAATCGGGAGTAACAGAAACAACAGCTCTAGCATGAATTATTGTTCCTTAAGCGGGTCCGTACGCAACTTATCAAGTTCTTTGCGTTGCTTTTCCACCTGTTTACGTAGTCCTCGAGCCGTCATTCGGGCTTTGAGATATAGTGCGCCGCAAACGAGCCAGCCAATGCCAAACCCGATGACAAAGACAATACCCAAGATGACGGATAAACGAAACTCACCCTGAGCGATTAAATAGTTAAAATTGACCACAGCTTGGTTTTGCGCTCCTAGCGCCAAGGCGATCAAAAAGCATAATACCAGAAACAGAATGCCGAGTATTTTCACAAGTATTCCCTCATTGCGAAAGGCCGAATGCCCGATCAGTTATGGTAGATAGACAAAGTGCGAGGCACCTGCCATTGTGAACATTGACGCTTGATTTCAATACCAAACGTCGTCGTTACCCTTCCCCTAGCTTACGCTTTATTCAGGCTAAGGTTAATCCGAATAACAACGTGTCGTCGTAGGTATAAGATCTTACACAGGAGGTATGATTATGCAGGAAATTCGTCACGCAAGCTATGATCAGCGGACATAAAAAAACGGCATACTTGCAGCATGCCGTTTTTTTCAGCGTCTATCGATTAACCATAAATGTTAACGCGATCACGAAGCTCCTTACCAGGTTTAAAGTGAGGGACGTACTTGCCGTCTAACTCGACCTTTTCGCCTGTTTTAGGATTACGCCCCACACGAGGCGCGCGATAATGTAGTGAGAAACTACCAAAACCACGGATTTCGATACGATCACCGCTTTCTAGTGTGCTTGCCATATGCTCAAGGATTTCCTTGATGGCATCCTCTACCTGCTTCGCAGATAGATGGGTTTGTTGACTACAGAGTCTTTCAATCAACTCAGATTTGGTCATAAACACCCCGCTTTAGTATGTTTCTCAACAGTATAAGTGCAGAGGGGGAAAATTTCCCCCTCAACGTATACATTATTCGCTTTTCGCTGCTTTAAACGCGTCAGCCATAGCGTTGCCGATAGAACCTTCTTCGGTTTTGTTCAGGCTCGCTACTGCTTCTTGCTCGTCAGCTTCGTCTTTCAGACGGACAGACAGGTTAAGAACGCGGTTCTTACGGTCAACACCGGTGAACTTCGCTTCAACACTGTCACCAACTGAAAGCACTTGCGTCGCGTCTTCAACACGGTCACGCGATGCTTCAGAAGCACGCAGATAACCTTCAACACCTTCTGCTAGCTCAACCGTTGCGCCTTTCGCGTCAACAGCAGTTACCGTACCATTAACGATAGCACCTTTTTTGTTGGCTGCCAGGTAGTTGTTGAATGGGTCTTCTTCCATCTGCTTGATGCCGAGTGAGATGCGCTCACGCTCTGCGTCAACCTGAAGAACCACTGCTGAGATCTCGTCGCCTTTCTTGTATTCGCGAACGGCTTCTTCGCCCGTTGCGTTCCAAGAAATGTCAGACAAGTGAACCAGACCGTCGATGCCGCCGTCTAGACCGATGAAGATACCGAAGTCAGTGATTGACTTGATCTTACCAGTAACGCGGTCGCCTTTGTTCTGAGTTTCAGCGAATTGCTGCCATGGGTTGGCTTTACACTGTTTCAGACCTAGGCTGATACGACGACGCTCTTCGTCGATGTCCAGAACCATAACTTCAACTTCGTCACCCACGTTAACCACTTTAGATGGGTGGATGTTTTTGTTGGTCCAGTCCATTTCAGACACGTGTACCAGACCTTCAACGCCTTCTTCGATTTCAACGAAGCAGCCGTAGTCAGTTAGGTTAGTTACACGACCAGTCAGCTTGTGACCTTCTGGGTAACGGTTAGCAATGGCTACCCATGGATCTTCACCCAGTTGTTTCAGACCAAGTGATACACGAGTACGCTCACGATCAAACTTCAGAACTTTAACGTTGATTTCGTCACCAACATTAACGATTTCTGATGGGTGCTTAACGCGCTTCCACGCCATATCAGTGATGTGAAGCAGGCCATCAACGCCGCCCAGATCAACGAACGCACCGTAGTCAGTCAGGTTCTTAACGATACCTTTAACTTCCATGCCTTCTTGCAGAGAAGCTAGCAGCTCGTCACGCTCAACGCTGTTTTCTGACTCGATAACCGCACGACGAGAAACAACAACGTTGTTGCGCTTCTGGTCAAGCTTGATTACTTTGAACTCGAGCTCTTTGCCTTCCAGGTGAGAAGTGTCACGTACTGGACGAACGTCAACCAGTGAACCCGGTAGGAACGCACGGATGCCGTTCAGTTCTACGGTGAAACCACCTTTCACTTTACCGTTAATAACACCGTTAACGGTTTCAGCTTCTTCGTACGCTTTTTCTAGCTGGATCCAAGCTTCGTGACGCTTAGCTTTCTCACGAGAAAGCTGAGTTTCACCGAAACCATCTTCCACTGCGTCCAGGGCTACATCGACTTCACCGCCTACTTCAATTTCAAGTTCGCCAGCAGCGTTCTTGAATTGGTCAGCCGGAATGGACGATTCAGATTTCAGGCCTGCGTCAACCAGAACGAAACCGTTCTCGATAGCAACAACAGTACCCTTAACAATAGAACCTGGGCGAGTTTCGATTTCTTTTAGAGACTCTTCAAAGAGTTGAGCAAAAGATTCAGTCATTATATTTAAAATCTTCAATTTGATAAACGTCCACGGGTATCCTACCGCATGGGGTTGTAAAATATGTCAGCTATCATCCTTGCAGCTAACGGTTATAGACTGCTTATGCAGCCGATAATTTGCTTTCAATAAACGCTAACGCCTGCTCGATCACCTCGTCAATCGATAACGAAGTAGAATCTAGCTCTAAGGCGTCAGACGCAGGGCGCAATGGTGCCACCGCACGGTTGCGATCGCGATCATCACGCTCTTGAATTTCACTTAAAAGTTGCTCAAAGGTAACATTAACCCCTTTACCTTGCAACTGGTGCTGACGGCGACGCGCGCGTTCTTCTGCACTGGCATCCAAAAAGATTTTAGCCGCCGCTTTCGGGAACACGACCGTTCCCATATCACGTCCGTCAGCAATCAACCCCGGCTCACCAACAAAGGCGCGCTGGCGGCGTAATAATGCTTCACGAACCCGGGGTAACGCAGCCACTTTTGAGGCTTGGTTGCCTACCTGCTCGGTCCGCAAGGTCCCGGACACATCTTCGCCTTCCAGGATCACTTTCACCAAGTCTCCTTCGGCTAAAAACTGCACGTCTAAGTTGGCGGCCAGTGGCACCAGTGCTTCTTCAGATTCGGTATCAACGTCATGATGAATCGCTGCGAGAGCCAGTACCCGATAGATAGCTCCTGAGTCGAGCAGGTGCCAACCGAGCTTTTCAGCCAGTCGCATACATAGGGTTCCTTTTCCTGCACCGCTTGGTCCATCTACTGTAATGACAGGCGCCTGTATCGGCATAAATCTCTCCACGTTGGTCTCGATCGCTCAACGCGCCCGTTTTGTCACATCATGCTTGTTAGTCACATGATGCTTGTTAGTCGCATCAGGCTTTTGCTTGCATCACGCTTTAACGAAAACGGGCGGTTGTATAATTCGGTGAACATTATAGAAGAAATGGACAAGGAAATCATTGCTGCTGACTCAATATCAGCAGCAATAAAAAACCCTCACGCTTTATCATCAGTCAGCGCTGATCGCCGCTAGCTTGTCGAAGTAATCAGGAAAGGTTTTTGAGGTGCAACCCGGGTCATTGATGGTAACGGGCGTATCACTGAGTGCCACCAGCGAAAAACACATCGCCATGCGATGATCGTCATACGTGTCGATTGCCGCATGCTTAAGTTGCTTAGGTGGCTCAACATACAGATAATCGTCACCTTCTTCGACCACAGCGCCGAGTTTTTTCAACTCCGTTGCCATGGCATAAAGTCGATCGGTTTCTTTGACTCGCCAATTATACACGTTACGAATGCGCGTCGGTCCGTTTGCGAATAACGCAGCGACACCAATGGTCATCGCGGCATCGGGAATATGGTTAAAATCCATATCCACGCCTTGTAGCGTATTGCGGCGCGCTAACACGTAATCGTCGCCCCACTCTATGTCCGCGCCCATTGCGGCTAGCGCATCGGCAAACTGGATATCACCTTGCACACTTTTCCGTCCAATGCCTGTGACCTTAACTTCACCGCCTTTGATTGCCGCGGCCGCAAGAAAATAAGAGGCAGACGATGCATCGCCTTCAACCATAAAATGTCCAGGCGATCGATAGTGCTGACCAGCCGGCACGACAAAGCGCTGATAGTTGTCGTTTTGCACCTCGACGCCAAATTGCGCCATGATAGCAAGGGTAATATCAATGTAAGGCTTAGAGACCAAATCGCCTTTGATAGTAATACGCGTTTCTTGGCGCGCAAACGGAGCAGCCATCAGCAGCGCGGTCAGAAATTGGCTGGAGATACTGCCATCGATGTTGACATCACCGCCAGCTAACCCTGTGCCTTTGATGCGCAATGGCGGGTAACCTTCGGCCTCGAGATAACGGACATCAGCGCCGATCGCATTGAGCGCGTCGACCAAGTGACCAATCGGGCGTTCTTTCATTCTTGGTTCGCCAGTCAAGGTCACCTCGCCTTTACCCAGGCACAGTGCCGCAGTTAAAGGCCGCATCGCTGTGCCGGCATTGCCCAAAAATAGCTCAAGCGGGCTGTCGACCTGAAAAGCTTGTCCCAGCCCTTCTACCACACATTCGGTGCGATCCGAAGACAGTTGATACGACACACCTAACGCGGTAAATGCATTAAGCATATGCCGAATATCATCACTATCGAGTAGGTTGGTCAATCGTGTGGTGCCTGACGCTAACGCGGCGAGCAGCAAGGCGCGATTAGACACGCTTTTCGAGCCAGGTAGGTTAATTTGACCATTAACATGAGAGATGGGGGAAAGTGTCAGTTGCTCCATTCTGGTTTATATCCGTGATGCTTAGTGTCCCCAGAGTAACCAAAATACAAGCGGTCTCACAATTATTATTTTTATCAAAGTGTCGAGAAGGGAAATAAAAAGACCGCTTTCACGACAAAAGCGGTCTTTTTCGATAAATCTCACCTGGACACGTTGAATCAGCCGTGCGTTTTCTCAAACTCATGCATAAAGTCCACGAGGGCTTGCACCCCTTCTAGTGGCATCGCGTTATAAATAGACGCTCGCATCCCACCCACGTCACGGTGGCCTTTGAGTGCATGTAGGCCTTGCGCTGTCGCTTCCGCGAGGAAGGTTTCATCCAGCTCACTATTGGCCAGTTGAAACGGCACATTCATCAATGATCGGTTGTCAGGATGAATCTGGTTCCGGTACAAGCTTGACTGGTCTATGGCATCGTATAGCAACGCCGCTTTTTGTTGGTTACGCGCGTACACCGCTTCAATACCACCTTGTTGTTTTAACCACTTAAACACTTCAGCTGCAAGATACCAGCCAAAGGTCGGTGGTGTGTTAAACATGGAGTCTTTATCGGCCAATACTTTGTAATTGAGCACACTTGGCAATACATCTTTTGCCAAGCCCAGTAAGTCATCACGCACGATAACCAGTGTGAGTCCAGCAGGGCCAATATTCTTCTGTGCACCCGCATAAATAACACCATATTGAGACACGTCGATCGGACGTGACAAAATGGTCGATGACATGTCGGCGACAATCGGCTTATGGGTGTCGGGCAGATCGTTAATTTCAATGCCATCAATGGTTTCATTCGGGCAAAAATGCACATACGCAGCGTCACTACTGAGCAACCAATCTTTGGCTGGCGAGATAGCTCGCTTACCGTCGCGCTCGCGTCGAACGTTAATCACATTCGGTGTGCAATAGCGCTTTGCTTCTTTGACGGCACTCTCGGCCCAATAACCGCCATCAACGTAATCAGCAATGGTATGGTTGCCCATGAGGTTCATGGGTACTGCGGCAAATTGCGCACGTGCGCCACCTTGGCAAAATAGAATGTGATAATTCTCTGGAATAACCAGCAGTTCTCGCAGATCCTGCTCAGACTGGCGAGCTAAAGATAAAAATGCCTCACTGCGATGCGAAACTTCCATTACTGACGTGCCAAGGCCTTGCCAGTTCATGAATTCTTTTTGGGCTTTAAGCATGACCTCACGCGGCAGCATCGCCGGGCCAGCTGAGAAGTTATAGACGTTATCCATGTTGGGGAGGGGCTCCTGCTTTTTGTCATCTCCCGCGTCCGTTGGACGGCAAGACTACTCGTTGTTTTAAAAAGACGTTTTAAGCCGTTCGTTTTAAAAGGCGTGTGATTGATTTAACACGTTTCACGCACATTTTGAAAGCACCAAGGCACATTCCACCCTGATTTCTTGGCACGCCTGGATATTTTTAGCGCTACCCAATCAATAGGCAATAAAAAAGGGCGCAGTTCACTGCACCCTTTTTAATCTTACACCGAGTCACGATTAGGTGTTTGAATCCTCATCCGACGCTGGCGCGTCGTCTTGATCATCATTCACCGTCGATGAAACATCCTCGTCCGACGTGTCGACACCCTCTGATTTATGGGTCGCAGCAGCTTCATTCGCCAGCGCTTCCATTTCTTCTTCATCAGGCTCTTCAATACGCTGTAGGCCAACCACTTTCTCGTCATCGCTGACGCGGATCAGGCGAACACCTTGGGTATTTCGACCCACTTGGCTCACTTCTTCGGCGCGAGTACGTACTAGTGTGCCCGCATTGGTGATCATCATCAGCTCGTCGCCTTCACACACCTGAATGGCACTCACGACATCACCGTTACGCTCGGAGACTTTGATCGATACCACCCCTTTGGTTGCACGACTCTTGGTCGGATATTCATCCAAAGCGGTACGTTTACCAAAGCCATTTTCGGTGACGGTTAGGATCTCAGCGCCGGCTTGCGGGATAATCAGCGAGACAACTTGGTCATTCTCGGCCAATCGAATACCTCGCACCCCTGCAGCGGTACGACCCATTGCACGCACGGTGTCATTTGAGGCGACAAACCGCACGACTTTACCGAATTGCGAGAACAACATGACTTCGCTGCTATCGTCGGTGAGCTGCGCGCCAATCAGGCTATCGTTGTCACGTAAGTTCACCGCAATAATACCGGCGCTACGTGGACGACTAAAGTCAGTCAACGGCGTTTTCTTCACCGTGCCGTGTGCGGTTGCCATAAAGACATATTTGTCTTCCTCGTACTCACGCACCGGTAGAATAGCGGTAATTCGCTCACCGTCTTCAAGCGGGAGTAAGTTAACAATCGGCTTACCACGGGCATTACGTGACGCATGCGGCAATTGATAAACTTTCAGCCAGTACATGCGGCCACGGGTGGAGAAGCATAAGATGGTGTCGTGGGTATTTGCCACCAATAGACGCTCGATGAAGTCTTCATCTTTCATGCGCGTCGCCGATTTGCCTTTACCACCACGACGTTGCGCGTCATAGTCACTCAACGCTTGGTACTTGACGTACCCGTCGTGTGACCACGTCACTACCACATCTTCTTGGTTGATCAGATCTTCGATATCAATGTCGGCACTTGCCGCAGTGATCTCAGTTAGACGTTTATCACCATAGCTATCACGCACCGCTTCCAGCTCTTCACGGATGACCTCCATCAAGCGCTCAGTGCTCGCTAAGATGTGTAATAGCTCCGCGATTTGCTCTAGAAGCCCTTTGTACTCGTCTAGGATCTTTTCGTGCTCAAGCCCAGTAAGCTTGTGCAAACGCAGATCCAAGATCGCTTGCGCTTGTTGCTCAGTGAGATAATAAGACCCATCGTCGCGGGCACCAAATTCTGCCGCAAGCCACTCTGGACGGGCATTTTCGCCCCCAACCGCTTCAAGCATTGCCGATACGCCACCGAGTTTCCAACCTTGGTCTTGTAACTCTTGCTTGGCAACAGCAGGTGTTGGTGCTTGACGAATCAGTTCAATCACTTCATCGATGTTAGCAAGCGCGACCGCGAGCCCTTCCAGGATATGGGCACGATCGCGTGCTTTACGTAATTCGTAAACCGTTCGACGTGTAACCACTTCGCGGCGGTGATTGACAAAGCATTTCAACATTTCTTTCAAATTGAAAAGCTTCGGCTGGTTGTTGTCCAGCGCCACCATGTTGATACCGAACGATGTCTGCAATTGCGTTTGCGCGTAAAGGTTGTTTAGAACCACTTCCGCAACCGCATCGCGGCGACATTCGATGACAATCCGCATGCCGTCTTTATCCGACTCATCACGCAGTGCAGAAATACCATCGATTTTTTTGTCTTTTACCAACTCGGCGATTTTTTCAATCAAACGCGCTTTGTTGACTTGGTAAGGGATCTCGTTAACAACGATGGTCTCTTTACCATTTTTTTCTGTTTCGATATCCGCTTTGGCACGTAAGTAAACTTTACCACGGCCCGTTTTGTAAGCGTCTTCAATCCCTTTACGGCCATTGATCATTGCCGCGGTTGGAAAGTCAGGGCCTGGGATGTAGTCCATCAACTCGTCGATGGTAATATCTTCGTTATCGATGTAAGCCAGACAACCATTAACCACTTCGGTTAAGTTGTGAGGTGGGATGTTGGTTGCCATCCCGACCGCAATGCCTGACCCACCGTTGACGAGCAGGTTAGGTACGCGTGTTGGCAACACATCCGGGATTTGTTCGGTGCCATCGTAGTTTGGCACATAATCCACGGTTTCTTTATCAAGATCGGCGAGCAGTTCATGGGCAATTTTTGCCATGCGCACTTCGGTGTAACGCATCGCCGCCGCAGAATCGCCGTCAATAGAACCGAAGTTACCTTGACCATCTACCAACCTGTAGCGTAGCGAGAATGACTGCGCCATTCGCACAATGGTGTCGTAAACCGCACTATCACCGTGTGGGTGATACTTACCGATCACATCACCGACCACACGGGCCGATTTCTTATATGGCTTGTTCCAGTCGTTGCCTAGTACGTTCATCGCGAATAATACGCGGCGGTGTACTGGCTTTAGGCCATCACGCACGTCAGGAAGAGCTCGGCCAACAATGACGGACATTGCATAGTCGAGGTATGAGCTTTTCAGCTCCTCTTCGATATTGACTGGCGTGATCTCTTTAGCAAGATCGCTCATGGAGCCAACATCCCTCAAAATAATGTTTGCGTATTCAAATACGTGACCACGGAGAATAACACAAAGCCTTCTACGAGACACGTGAATATGGCCAAGATGTATCACGGATCTCGTTAGTAGACGCTCTGAATGCGTCTATACGGATAAAAACCCACCACTTCCGTATCTGGCTATGCATTTTTAAGAATATAAGCCCACAAGGTGTCTGAGCGCGCTGGCCTGATGTATCACGTCGCGCTGATAGATAGGCTTCTTTTTATCGTGTTGGATTTCGCTATAATGCAGCAAAACCGATAAGGAAGCTGTAGTTATGACTCAGGTATCAAATGTCGATCCGGCAGAAATTCAAAAGTTTGAAGACATGGCATCACGTTGGTGGGATTTAGAGGGTGAGTTTAAGCCTCTACACCAAATCAATCCTCTGCGTCTTGACTATGTGATGGCCAAAGCCGGTGGACTATTTGGTAAGAAGGTGCTCGATGTCGGCTGCGGTGGCGGGATCCTTGCAGAAAGCATGGCGCAAGAAGGCGCCGACGTCACCGGCTTAGATATGGGTAAAGAACCACTCACCGTTGCCCGACTCCACGCGCTTGAAGCGGGCGTCGATGTTCAATACATCCAATCAACAGCCGAAGAACACGCCAGTAGCTTTGTCCAGCAATACGATGTAGTGACATGTATGGAGATGCTAGAGCATGTCCCTGAGCCCGCCTCTGTCATTCACGCCTGTGCCCAAATGGTTAAACCGGGTGGCCATGTCTTTTTCTCAACCTTAAATCGCAATACAAAATCCTGGCTATTTGCGATTGTCGGTGCCGAGCACATTCTGAAGTTAGTCCCGAAAGGCACCCACGAGCATCATAAATTTATTCGGCCCTCAGAGCTGATGACAATGATTGATAACACCTCGCTTAATGCCCAAGATATGACTGGGTTGCACTATAATCCGTTTTTCGACACCTATAAGCTGTCGAATACCAATGTCGATGTGAATTATCTCGTTCATACTCAGGCCCCCTAACCGACTGAAAAGGAAGCAAGCTGGCATGACTCCGTCGACCATCCTCTTTGATCTTGATGGCACCCTGCTCGATACTGCGCCCGATATGGGTGAAGCTGCGAATCGTGTTTTAGCCGAATTTGACCTGCCGCCTTTGACCGCGGAGCAAATATACACCCACACCAGTTTTGGGGCGCGAGGGCTGCTCACGGCCGGATTTGGCGAGCAAGCAAAACATCAAGATCCTATCGCCTTACGTGCGCGCTTTCTTTATCATTATGGCCAAGCGATTTGCCAAGGGACGCAGGTGTATCCAGGTATTGATGCACTGCTGGATAAATTGGCGCATTTATCGATGCGCTGGGGCATTGTGACCAATAAGCCTGAAGGGCTCACTCATCAGTTACTCGACCACTTTCCGCGTCTGCAAGCGGCACAAGTAATTGTGGGTGCCGATACTTATGCGCACGCTAAGCCGCATCCATTACCTCTTTTAGAAGCGGCCAAAACGCTTGATTGTGCGCCAGAGTGCTGCTTCTACGTCGGAGATATCGAAAATGATACTCGGGCGGCTCATGCAGCGAATATGAAGTCGATTGTTGCTGGCTGGGGATATGTGGGTGATCCGGCACTGATTAGCAATTGGGAAGCAGATCATATTTTTACCACACCAACACAGCTTAGCGCCTTTCTTGGATCCTAGTCACACCCCACATTTTGTGGGGTTTGCTGACTTTTCAATCAGTTAAAACCGATCACTGATCATGACTAAGATCAACCAAAATAAATTTTTTTTATTGCTAATTTTTGCCTTTCAGTGATTGAAATTTTCATTAATCTTGGCGGCCTTGAGCCAGTAGGTTGGTAGTTACTAACTTTAAGGATAACATCCCCAAGATATCCACACCCTAAGGCCGTCAGATTGGCTTGCAAAAGTGCGCCTATATCACTATCTTGTAACCGACTTACACGCCGACCCCTATATATAGTGTATGAACGACGCAACGTCCGCATAGAGGCCGACCAAAAAATCATCAGCATTTTATAAGAACTTGCAAAAAGAGCAGTTTGGCAAGGAAATATTGGGAAAGCATACAAATGAACCAAGAAATTACCGTATTAAAGCGTGATGGACGCAAAGAAAACTTAAACCTCGACAAAATCCATCGCGTTGTGACTTGGGCTGCCGAAGGCCTCTCAAACGTTTCCGTTTCTCTGGTTGAGATGCGCTCTCACATCCAGTTTTACGATGGCATGCGCACTGAAGATATCCACGAGACAATCATCAAAGCCGCTGCCGACCTTATCTCTGAAGAAAGCCCGGATTATCAATATCTCGCGGCGCGTTTGGCTGTCTTCCATTTACGTAAAAAAGCCTATGGCCAATTCGAGCCACCTAAGCTGGTTGATCATGTAAAAGGCATGGTTGAGAAAGGCAAATACGATAAACACATTTTGGAAGACTACAGCCTCGAAGAGCTCGAGACCCTGGATGGCTATCTCGATCACTGGCGTGATATGAACTTCTCGTACGCGGCCGTCAAACAGCTGGAAGGTAAATACCTGGTACAAAACCGTGTCACCGGTGAGATTTACGAGAGCGCGCAGTTCTTGTACATGATGGTCGCTGCCTGTTTGTTTGCCTCTTATCCCAAAGAAACGCGTCTTGACTATATTCGCCGCTTCTACAATGCCGCGTCGCAGTTTAAAATTTCGCTGCCAACGCCGATTATGTCAGGCGTACGGACACCAACACGCCAGTTTAGCTCTTGCGTGCTGATTGAGTGTGACGACAGCTTGGATTCAATCAATGCGACGTCCAGTGCCATTGTTCGCTACGTGTCACAGCGCGCAGGGATTGGCATTAACGCAGGCCGCATTCGTGCACTGGGTAGCCCTATTCGTGGCGGTGAAGCTTTCCACACCGGCTGTATTCCTTTTTATAAGTATTTCCAAACCGCGGTGAAATGTTGCTCACAAGGTGGCGTACGTGGTGGTGCAGCGACTTTGTTCTACCCGATGTGGCACCGTGAAGTTGAATCGCTGCTGGTATTGAAAAATAACCGAGGCGTCGAAGAGAACCGTGTCCGCCATATGGACTACGGGGTACAAATTAACAAGCTGATGTACACCCGTTTGCTTAAAGGTGGCAACATTTCGTTGTTCTCACCATCAGATGTGCCAGGGCTCTATGACGCATTCTTTGAAAACCAAGAAGAATTTGAGCGTCTGTATACCCAGTACGAAGCAGATGAATCAATCCAGCGTGAAACCGTTAAAGCCGTGGATTTGTTCTCACTGATGATGCAAGAGCGTGCGTCAACAGGCCGTATTTATATTCAAAATGTGGACCATTGCAATACGCATAGCCCGTTTGATCCATCTGTTGCGCCGATTCGTCAGTCGAACCTGTGTCTGGAGATTGCCCTCCCCACTAAGCCACTGAATAATGTTGAAGACGAGAACGGTGAAATTGCACTGTGTACCCTCTCGGCCTTTAACCTGGGTGCGCTTGAATCACTCGATGAGTTGGGTGAGCTAGCTGAATTGACCATTCGTGCACTGGATGCGTTGTTGGATTACCAAGACTATCCATTGCCCGCCGCACGTAAAGCGACCATGAACCGTCGTACGCTCGGTGTGGGTGTCATTAACTTCGCATACCACCTGGCTAAACATGGCGTGCGTTATTCGGATGGCAGTGCGAATGGCCTTACGCATCGTACCTTTGAAGCCATCCAATACCACTTATTGCGTGCATCGGTAGAGCTGGCGAAAGAGAAAGGCGCGTGTCCAGCCTTTAATGAAACCACCTATGCACAGGGCATTCTCCCTATTGATACGTATAAAAAAGATTTAGACGCGATTTGCGACGAACCGCTTCATCTGGATTGGGAAACCCTACGTAAGGATATTCAAACCCATGGTTTGCGTAACTCGACCCTGACAGCGCTGATGCCGTCTGAGACGTCTTCGCAAATCTCAAATGCCACCAATGGCATTGAGCCACCGCGTGGTTTTGTCTCGGTCAAAGCATCAAAAGATGGCATCTTGAAGCAGGTGGTACCGGAGTATGATAAATATAAAAATAACTACGAACTGCTCTGGAACATTGGTAGCAATGAGGGTTACTTACAGTTAGTGGGGATCATGCAAAAATTCGTTGACCAAGCGATTTCTGCCAACACCAATTATGATCCGAGCCGACATGCAAGCGGTAAAGTTCCTATGAACCAACTGCTTAAAGATCTGCTCACAGCTTATAAATTAGGGGTAAAAACCCTGTATTATCACAACACCCGTGATGGCGCGACGGACGGTCAATCCGACTCAAGCGCGGCACAAGCTGCCGATGATGATTGTGCCGGCGGCGCATGTAAGATCTAACACAATATGCGAAGGGCCCCACCCGGGCCCTTTTCTAGAGGTTAATAAGATTCATGGCTTACAGTACGTTTTCTAAAATTAACAACGATCCGCTTAAAGAACCGATGTTCTTGGGCCAATCGGTCAACGTTGCCCGTTATGACCAGCAAAAATATGAGATTTTTGAAAAGCTGATCGAAAAGCAGCTGTCTTTCTTTTGGCGCCCAGAAGAAGTCGATGTATCAAGCGACCGTATTGACTACAACAAGCTACCTGAACATGAAAAACATATTTTCATCAGTAACTTGAAGTATCAAACATTATTGGATTCTATCCAAGGTCGTAGCCCAAATGTGGCATTGCTTCCATTGGTGTCCATTCCGGAGCTAGAGACCTGGATTGAAACGTGGAGTTTCTCAGAAACCATTCATTCGCGCTCTTACACGCATATCATTCGTAATATTGTCGCTGATCCAGCGGTTGTCTTTGACGACATTGTGATGAATGAACACATTCAAAAGCGCGCCGAAGATATTGCGCAGTATTACGACGATCTTATTCAACTAAGCAACTACTATCATCAGCTTGGTGAAGGCACACACACCATTAACGGTCATACCGTCACCGTGAGCTTGCGTGCCCTAAAACGTCAGTTGTATTTGTGTTTAATGTCAGTGAATGCACTTGAAGCAATTCGCTTCTACGTCAGCTTTGCCTGTTCGTTTGCGTTTGCCGAGCGCGAATTAATGGAAGGTAACGCCAAGATCATTAAATTTATCGCGCGTGACGAAGCGCTGCACCTGACCGGCACACAACATATGCTCAATATTCTGCGGAGCGGTCAGGACGATCCTGAAATGGCTAAGATCGCAAAAGAATGCGAGCAAGAATGCTTTGATCTGTTTAAAAAAGCCGCCGAGCAAGAGAAGGATTGGGCCGAGTATCTATTCCGTGATGGCTCCATGATTGGGTTGAACAAAGACATCTTGTGTCAATACGTGGAATACATTACCAACCTGCGTATGTCCGCTGTTGGCCTCGCCCCCGCGTACGACGATGCAACCCAAAACCCCATTCCTTGGATTAATGCATGGTTGTCATCGGATAACGTGCAAGTTGCCCCACAAGAAGCGGAGATTAGCTCCTACTTGGTGGGACAGATTGACAATGAAGTCAGCGTTGAAGACTTCGGTGATTTTGAACTATGACCCGTATCACTATCGACGTGAATGGCGTGGAGGTGGGTGGCAACACCCACCAAAACTTGCTTGAACAGCTCGAAAATGCTGGCATTCAGCCTGAATATCAGTGCCGAAGTGGTCTGTGTGGTGCGTGTCGCTGTAAACTTAATCAAGGTTCGGTCACTCAACACGATGCCATGGCTTTCGTGATGCCCGGGGAAATCCTTGCCTGCCAAAGTGCCCCACAAACTAACGTCTCAATTGTCTTTGACTACCAACCGGCATGCATTAAAAAACAAGTGAACGAGGCGTGACCGACAGTCACTGCCTCGTGGCGTGTTCTTCTTTTCTGTAACTTTCTCTACGCCAGTGTCTGTGCATCGATAAAAATGTCGTCGTGGCGAGTTAAGGATGCATAATCCGCAATAACGGCTTCTCCACTAAGATAACGCCGTAGCATGTCTAATAAGACCGTCGCCATGTAACAACGTGCATCGTCATTTGAAAGGTGTCGCTTAAAACTAAGCCGCTGCCCCCATTCACCTTCTGGGGTAGAAATCGCCACACATATCTGGCCGTGAAGTTCAGGCCCGCAGGCAAGTCCGATTTGACGCTGTCCTGGCGACGTCGTCGCACTTGCCATTGCTAATGACGCGGCTAAGGGATTAGCGACCGCTTGCTCTGGCACATGCGCATTCGACATTACCCAACCCTGCTCAACCAGATGTGCCGCCTGACCGTTTAAAGTGCTCGCCAGCCAACCACCAGTGAATTGTTCCGCAACTTTTAACACTACACCATGGTGATTAATATCCGCAGCCAATGCCGCCGTCATCGGCTCAGAAAAGGACACGACATAGTCCGCAAGACGATGCCGTAACGCGTCCAGAACCGCATCTTTTTCAACATGATCCGCCTCGATGAACAACTTAACTTCAATAAACGGCAAGCTGGAGCGATACCCGAGTGTTGCACTATTGGGAAGCACTAACGATGCCATCACATCGCTTATCCCCGACTCTGACAGCCCAAATGTAAATAAACGGTAACACGATCGCGCTTTGGCTGGGTAATTGTGTAACAACTCAGGAAGAATTTGCTGTTCAACCATTGAGAAAAACTCAGAAGGCACTCCGGGCGTAAAGTAAAAGTGACATCCGTTGAGCTCACAGTGAAAGCCACAAGCAGTGCCTTTGGGGTTATCAATTAACCTTGCGCCTTCTGGCAGCATCGCCTGCTTGAGGTTACTTTGGGCCATCGGCCGGCCTCGACGCTCAAACCGCTGTTTTAACTCGTCTAACCACGCTTCATTGAGGGTTAACTCTACCCCCATCGCAGCAGCCATGGCCGCCGTGGTTAAATCATCCGTGGTCGGTCCTAATCCGCCATTTACGATCACGACCTCTTCCGTTTGTGACAGGCGTACAAGCTCAATCGCCATATCATCAAGTTCATCGCCGATAGTCACACGACGAGACATCGCCAGCCCGTTTTCAAATAATACTCTTGAAAGCCAGGCGGCGTTGGTATCGGTAATATCACCCAGCAATACCTCTTCACCTGTCGAGAGCATTGCGATCCGTGGCAATGGGGTTTCATGTTGTTGTTTGTCCACCTTGCCGCTCCTTGTTGTCGCGATCATCCGACCTTGATTATGACATTAGACGGCACAATGCACTACCCCACCCTTATCGTACACTTTATTTTACAACACCGTACCTGTAACATTACACAAAGCCGTTTTTTTATCTGTCTAGACGATGCACAATACGAATAAATTCAGGTTATCTTTTGTGCGAACACAACAATTAACTATTTATTAACATTGGTTAAACATAATATGAATAAAGTACTCGGAAGTTCGCTCATTATTGCGGGCACAACCATTGGCGCCGGTATGCTGGCGTTGCCTCTTGCCTCTGCCGGCATCGGGTTTGGCGCATCGATGGCACTCATGGGTGCGATGTGGGCCTTAATGACCTACACCGCCTTACTGATGTTAGAAGTGCATCAGTTCGCAGAGGCCGACGCGAYATTGCACAGTTTAGCGAAACAGTTTTTGGGGAATAAAGGAAAATGGCTGGCGTCGTTTGCGATGCTCTTTTTATTCTACTCACTTTGTGCCGCATACATTGCAGGCGGGGGCAGCCAATTAAATGAAAAGCTGGCGCAATGGTCGGCCATTGAGCTACCACCTGCGGCAGGCGCCGTTTTATTTACGCTGGTTTTCGGTCTTGTGGTGACATTGGGCACCAGTAAAGTGGATTTAATTAACCGCGGGTTATTCACCATTAAGTTATTATTCTTAATCTTGGCCTTAACCCTACTGACGCCTCATGTCTCTAGCATCAACTTAGTCGAAATGCCCGTTGAACGAGGTTTGCTGGTTGCCGCGTTACCGGTCATTTTCACGTCTTTTGGCTTCCACGGCAGTATTCCTTCTATTGTGCGATACGTCGGGATCGACTTACCTTCGCTAAGAAAGGTCATGATTGTTGGCTCAACCCTTCCGTTGGCCTTGTATATCTTTTGGCAAGTAGCCAGCCTCGGTACGGTGGCACAGTCTACCTTGGTACAAAACGGTGAACTGTCCCAGTTTGTGGCAATTATCCAATCAGTGGTTCAACAAGACTATATCGCTTCAAGCATCTCACTGTTCGCCGATTTAGCACTAGCTACGTCTTTTCTCGGCGTCAGTTTAGGCTTGTTTGACTTTATCTCCGACAGCTTTAACCGCCAAGATAGCGTGCGTGGGCGCTTACAAACAGCGGCTATTACCTACCTCCCACCGTTGGTCTTTGCGCTGTATTATCCGCAGGGTTTTATCACAGCGTTAGGATACGCCGCGATCGCACTCGTCATTCTTGCCGTGGTACTCCCGGTTTTGATGGTGCGTAAGGCACGCCAGACGGTCTCAACTGACGAGCACTATCAAGTCATTGGCGGTAATCTTGGATTGAGCCTGGCAATGGTCGGCGGTATCACGGTTGTCGCAGCGCAATTTATCGGATAACACACCGAGGGCCGACCTTGATTCACACCATCGGTCGCCCCCACGCTAATGGGGTGCGACCTTTAAGCACCGATAAGTCCGCGCGCCAATGTACTTATCCCCGCCAATGTACAGAGTATTAGCATCGCTCGGCGAACAAATTGCGGTTTAACACGTGGCGCAATACGGTAAGCCAACCAGGTCGCCAGCAATACGGCAGGAACGGCAAATGCCGCTTGTTTAACATGCCACCAGGTTAGATAATCGGTCGCGCTCAAGGCGATTAAAGACAAAATGCAGCTCACAACAAAGTAGCCTGCCAAACAGGCGCGCATTTTATTCACCTCTGCATGCTGTAACACAAGCGCCATCGGTGGACCACCGATACTGGTCGTTGTTCCCATGACTCCCGACGTAAACCCAGCGATAAAAAAGTTACGCCGGTTGGGGGCAATATTAAAGCGCATCACACTGGCAAACACAGCGAGCAAGACGGCAGCACCTATAATAATTTCAAGCATTTGTGTTGTGACTACCAACATGATCCCGCCCGCAACTGCGGTGCCTGGCACTCGGCCGAAGTACGCCCAACTCAAATCACGAAAAGACAACTGATGACGATATTGCCAAGCGTTAATACTGGCTAATGTCAGCCCCACCATCGAAATTGTCGTTGGTACCAATTTCGGATCAATCATCAATAAAAGCGGCGCCGCTACGATCGCCATTCCAAAACCAATCAAACTCTGCACAAAGCACCCTAACCCTAAGATCAGAGCCACCGCAATCGACACACCAATATCTGGCATAATAAAGTTTCTTAACATTAAACTATTTACCGCCAGTGTACCCATTTTCAGTCGCGGCAGCGAGTACCATCCGGCTTTGGCGCGCTAGATATTGTCAACTAGGCGTAACACGTTATGCACGTGCTTAATTGTTATTACGTCGTTTCTTTTTTATGTGAATATGGTCGCCATGAATATGGTCGCCATGAATATGGTCGCCATGAACATGGTCGCCATGAGTACGCTCTGCATGAATAAGGAGGTTTCTTGGCGTGAGTTCGCGTTCACAAAACTGGGTTAGCGTGACACGGTATCCATGTTGTTGAAGATATAAAACACGATCAAACACTAGCCACAGCTCCATGGCGCGCCGAAATGCACTTTTAATTAGATTGATTTTCTCCAGCACGAGAAACCTTGCTTCGCCTCGAGCCAAGTAGTGAGTCTGATCAAAGTCGCCGGGGAATGTAAGCCCTTTTTGCGCGGCCCCCCAGCGGCAAAAGGCAGCGAATCCTTGGGTAAGCTGTGACTTTTTGAGTGCGGGTAGCGGTAAATAGTGCTCAGATTGTTGATAGTCACGTTGCCATTCATCAAAGCCCAACCGATAAGTGACCTCCTGCTCGCGTTGACGGCGCACCCGCTGCCCGCCAGTGACGGACTCTTGAACCGCGAGCTTTAAATCTGCTTTTGAAAGCGTCAGGGCGGCTTCCTGCGCCTGTGCGGATAAAGGTTGATACCTATCTCCGCGAATTAAATGATAACAACAAGGTGAAACCGTTAGTGCACGCATACCCGTTGCGACCGCCTTTTGAAGAAGCTTTACGTGTAAGTCGCCACACGCGTGCAACGCCAGCCCGTGCTCACAACCGGCAATGACGACTGTTGCCGCCTCACTCATTGCATCTAACGAGTAAAACTGCATCGGGAGCGCCTTTTGATCCGCGAAAATTTGTCCCTGTTCGCACAGTTCCGATTGCCATTCTACGCTTTCTACTGGTTTACCTGTGATCGCCGCGACACCGCGTCCTAAGTATCCTTTTCCAGCGCACCACTCTAAATAACACGCCGTCTTATCTGTTTGCGGCATCGCGCCTAAATACGCCTGTATTTGCGCCCATTTGCGTCCCGGCACACCAACATTCAAGCGCGAATCAATTTCAATATCAGTATGTTGCGCCATCGGTACTGAGACTAACGCAGGTAACTGGTTTAACGCTGGCCACCAGGTCGCGAGTTTTTTTATCACAGCGTCTGGATCCGCGTTTAACGCCGCGAGTTGCGTATTATCCAACGTGGCGAGCCATTGGCAAAGCGGCCCGCCGTCTTGCCAAGGAAGCTGAGTATGCGCCATCGGCATCGGTCGCCACAGATTTTGGTGCTGTATCAACAGATTGGTTAACTGATTAAATTGGTCGCTGAACGATAAAGATGACATGATTGGCATGAAGGTATTGATGAGTGCGTGATCAAAAAAGGCTGCCTCAGCAGCCTCGTCGTTTTAAACAGTTTATCGAACCGGAAGCGGAATGTCCTTGAACATAGCATCAATTTCTTCATTGGTACGCAGTGCAACCGCTTGGTCAATCACATTTCGGGTCAAATGCGGCGCAAAACGCTCAATAAAGTCATACATATAACTACGAAGAAAGGTTCCTTTACGGAAGCCTATCTTGGTGGTGCTCGCACCGAAAATATGACTCGCATCGATGGCAACCAAATCTGCATCAGCATGACTATCCATGGCCATGCTCGCGATCACGCCCACACCTAGGCCTAACTTCACATAGGTTTTAATCACATCCGCATCCGTTGCTGTGAATACAATTTTCGGTGTGCGGTTAGCGCGATGGAAGGCTTCATCCAGCTCAGATCGCCCTGTAAACCCAAACACATACGTTACGAGCGGATAGGCCGCGAGATCCTCAATACTGAGATCCGTTTTTTGTGCTAAAGGATGATCGGGCGTGACAATGATCGAGCGGTTCCAGTGATAACAAGGCAGCATCACCAAATCTTCGTAGAGATGAAATGCTTCGGTTGCAATGGCAAAGTCAGACGTCCCCTTTGCCACTGAACTGGATATTTGCGTCGGTGTCCCCTGGTGCATATGCAAGGACACTTTCGGGTACCGCTTGGTAAAGGCTTTGATCACGTCGGGTAATGCATAACGCGCTTGCGTATGGGTGGTCGATATATTGAGGTTCCCCATTTCAGGATGAGTATGCTCACTAGCGACCGCTTTGATGCTTTCTACTCGTGATAAAATGCTTTGTGAGATCTCGACAATCGCCTCACCGGCTGGTGTTACTTGCGTTAAATGCTTACCACTTCGTTCGAATATTTGTACGCCTAGCTCATCTTCCAACAGCCTGACTTGTTTGCTAATCCCAGGTTGAGAGGTATACAAACTTTCCGCCGTCGCAGATACGTTAAGGTTGTGGTTAACGACTTCAACGATATATCTAAGCTGTTGTAATTTCATAGTGCAGACGCGTCAGCCTCGTGGGTTAAGTGGCAGCATGGTTTTATATCACTCATTTATATACCCAAATTCGACTATTTAATAGGCTTTGGTTATATAAACGTTAGCGATTGCACATTCACTAAGCAATTTACCCTGTCATTCTAACCGACTCGATCGCAAATAGTATTTTATTGCAACAACTTTATCGCAGATCGCGAGATCATGGGCCACACTCATAAAGGCGCATTCGACGAGGCCGCAACGCTCAGAGTTAGAGGCGGATCACTCATGCAGCTTTCACCTTTCGATTGATGCTATCTCTGTCAGTCGAGATGGTGTATCTTAACCAGTTGAGTTTATTGCAAGGAACATCGACGCTAAATTATGAATATTGCCTTGATAGCTGGCCTTTGTGTCATATTGCTCGGCCTGATTGTCGGCTACAACATATTGGCTCAACAACGAAAGCAAATCGAGTCTCACAAGCGCCAAGAAATGGCGAAGCACATTGCCGTCATCGATGCGACAGAAGAGCTGATTGGCAATGCGCATAATCTACCCTATAGCGGGACGTTACTGGCGTGCTTGAACAAAAAGATCTTGGATTCCTTGAAAGCCATGTACGAGGTCGATCCATCGGATAAGTCAATTAAGCAACGAATTAGTGCGACCCAGGCTCAAATCGATCAGGTCAAACAAAGCTACTCCAACCGAGACTCGACATCGTTTAAAGTGCCTCATAACGACCGAGAGGCAATATCGATGCTCAAACTCGTCAAGCGCTTGCGCTCAGTGGTTAAAGCCGAGCATTCGAAAGGCCGCTTGGCAACGCAAGCTTTTGTGTCGGAAAACGCGCGACTAGAGCAAATGCAGCTCAAGATAAATATTGAGAACGTGATTAAACGTGCCAACGATGCGAAAAATAAAGGTCAAATGGGCACGGCGCAGCAATTACTGAAAAAAGCGATCGATGTCGTCAGTCCAAAGACCGATGAATACTCGTCAGAGATGAAACAGCATCTTGAAAAAATGCACAGCGACATCACTCATACGCTAAACAGTGGTCATGAGAAATTGCAGTCCGAGCAAGAAGAAGAAAAAAGCGAATTGGACGAGCTGTTTGCCCCCAAGAAAAAATGGTAGCGTCTCTCATCACAAATCCAAAAGGCGCTTGATGACAGCGCCTTTTTTCATGCCCCGCGTGTCCATGCGTGTTTTAACTGGCTGTGGTCTTAACTGGCTGTGGTCTTAACTGGCTGTGGTCTTAACTGCTTCTATTGCGCGTTGGTCTTTGCAACAATATGGTCTAACACACCGTCTGCCGCTTGCTCCAATAAGTCCAGTACGTGCTCAAATCCATCGTCGCCGCCGTAATAAGGATCAGGGATCGCACCCTCCGTCTGCTCTCCCCAACTGAGAAACAGAGACAGTTTGTTTTGGTAATCAGCCGGGCATTGTGCGTGCAGGTCGGCCAAGTTATTTTCATCGGCCGCTAAGATCATATCGAAATCCGCAAAATCTTCCTGCCGCACTTGACGGGCTCGAATACCGGCAAACGAGTACCCTCTCGCTTGACCTGCCTGTTGGCTCCGCTTATCTGGCGGATTACCTTGGTGATAACCTGCTGTCCCCGCAGAATCAATGTTCACCATGATCCCTCTCGTCTGGGCACGGGCGCGTAATACCGCTTCTGCCGTCGGTGAACGACAAATATTGCCTAAGCAAACCACCAATAGACTCGGCACATTTTTTGGGGGTGTCATCGATAGAGTCTCCTTATTGGTAAAGTTTTACTCTATCAAGTCGACACTCGGATGCCTAGTCGCTTCAATCTGCTTGCCTTTGCGTTGTTATGGGTAGCATGAAGCATGACGTCGCTTTACTATGGTGTAACGTTTATTTGGGGTTAGAAATCGTATGTCAGAACAAGGACACAAACAGCGTCAGCAAAAGTTAAAAGAAAAAGTTGATGCTCGAATTGAAGCCGCGCAACAAGAAAAAGGGCTCCTCCTGATCATAACGGGTAATGGTAAAGGTAAATCGACATCCGCGTTTGGCACAGTGGCGCGGGCCGCCGGCCATGGGCTAAAGTGTGGCGTAGCTCAGTACATCAAGGGCACGTGGGCTTGTGGAGAGCGGGATTTACTGAGCCAACATGGTGTCGACTTTCACGTGATGAGTACCGGTTTTACCTGGGATACGCAGGACAAAACCGCAGACACCCAAGCCGCTCAGCAAATATGGGCAGCGTGTCAGGCGATGCTTGCGGATGACCGCTACGATTTAGTGGTACTGGATGAGATCACCTACATGATCACGTACGACTATATCAGCCTCGATGAAGTCATTGATGCGCTGCAACAACGCCCTAGCGAACAATCCGTTATCATCACTGGGCGTGGCGCACACCGCCGCTTAGTTGAGATAGCAGATACCGTCTCGGAAGTCAGAAACGTTAAGCATGCCTTCGACGCCGGCGTGAAAGCGCGCCAAGGCATTGACTGGTAAGCTACCGAGTAAAAACAAAGAAAGCCGTGGCTGACGTTAACCTGAGCGCCGCTTTTCTCAGGGCTTCGCGTTTAACGATATCGACTGCGTCTTGTCCACGGCATCCTCTTGGCAAGACTGGCGACACAAACGCGCATCAATCGATTGATCACCCAGCAATCGCTGCCAGAGGGTTGGCAAGGCGCTGTCTCGTAGCGGCCCTGGCTCAAGCTGCTTAGGCATAACTGGCTGCCACTGCCCTTCGGCGTCTTGCTCGGCAAGCAAAAACTGAAAGGGTTGATAGTTTGCTACGCCAAAACGTAAGTCGGTCACCACCTGCTGCCCATTCCGATTTTCAAAGCGAATAAAATCACGCGAAAACGTGCGAAGTGCCATTAATGTTTCCGAGCCCGCTAGTGGCCATTGTCCGCGAGGACGCGTGATCCATTGAATATTCTTATCTTTGTCTAAGCGTGACGCGAGTCCTTCCCAGTAGTGGTCGTCGCCGATAATCACCACTCGCCACAGCAGCGTGTTAAACGGGGTGGGCATAATAATATGCGGCCGCCCTGCCAAGTCGGTTCCTTGGGTTTGGGTTGCAACACGTACTTCAATCTTTTCAAGCTGATAGACCGAACTGGCCAGGTAGAGCGTAGAGACTGCCAACCCGATACCACATGCTTTGGCGCCCCGATGTCGCCAAATACACGCGGCGATAACACTGACCAATAAGGGCACCGTATAAAGTGGGTCAATAATAAACAGGCTGGCGACTGCTACCGAAGGCACGTCTAACGGCCAAAAAAGCTTGGTACCATAAACCGTCATCGCATCCAACAACGGGTGTGTCACGAGCACCGCGATCACCAGCGTCATGACTTGCCACAGCGGCCATTGACGACGCCATCGCCACCCGCACCATCCGATGATTGCACCAACCCAAGGCAGCACAAATAATGAGTGACTGAATCCACGGTGGTTGACCGTATTCGCCACCGGATCGCCATAATCAATCAGCACATCTAAGTCAGGTAAGGTGCCCAATGCAGCACCGGCCAAAAGCACTTTTGGAGAACAGCGCTTGCCCGAGACTAACCCAGCAACCGCCGCGCCCAGTGCCGCCTGGGTAATAGAATCCATCGCTTATCCTTTAACAAGGTTTTGATTTATTAGCGTAAAAAGTTGTAAACCGATCACTGGAATAAATTAAGCAGTTTATCGGTTGCCTCTTTTACCTTGTCATCATCCGCTTTATCACCCAGTAACTTTTTAATCCCACGCTGTGCTTCTTTGCGTGCCTTTTCTTCCAAGACTTTGTTGCTGCTGAGTAGCTGCTTGATATCTAATTGATAACTCGGCGATTGCCAGGTACCGGCCACCGTCACTGGGATGGTCACATCACGAAGTTCATCAATATCTTTGCCGCCTTGACCCTTGCTGGTTTCAACCACAGACGTGAACACATCAAAATCTAACGTTTCTTTCAGCAAATCAGTTTGCCCCTCACTTCTGACTCGCAGCGCTGGGGCTTCTAGTAGCAAATCGTTGGTACGTGCCATGCCATTTCCGATGGTAAAACTGGCGGTGAGCGCACTAAAGTCGGTTTTGCGCACATCGTTGGCAGCGTTGCTGGTCGCTTCTCCTTTCAACGTCGCTTTTGCTTCTCTCAGCATTTGTGCCAAGTTAATGCCGTTGATCGCGCCATCCTCAAAGAAAATCGCGGCACTGCCCTGAATCGCCTGACGGAGAGCATAAGGCGATAAACCTTGACCTTGGAGGTTAATATCCACATTGCCTTTGCCTTCAAGCAGATCAACCTGTGCGACATCCTCCAATAACGGCAAGATGGCAATGTTGCGTGCTTTTTTACTCACTTGATAGCGCGCGGGGGTTTGAGTGGTATCTAACATCCCTTGCACAACTACCCTGCCTTCATAGGCTTGCGTGATCAGCTCGGACACGTCGACTTTGCCACGGTTGATAGCAACCGTGGCGCGTGTTTGTCCTAAGGTAACGTTACTCACGGTAAGCCCTTTCATCGCCAGTGAGCCGGCAATATCCAGCGTCTTCAACACTCTCAGATCAGGCTCTTCTTGGCTAAGTGACCCAGTTTGCGTACTGGGGCTGGATTCATCATTGGACCCAGACTGACTTTCGTTTGCAGATTGACGAGGCGCTGCATTGTCTGTCGGTAACAAGGTATCGAGATCGATGTGATTGGTATTGAGTGCAAAACGAATTTGCGGGATATCTGCCAGCTTGATGGCCACTTTACCGTCTATGACCACCTCGTCAGTATTAAGACGGCTGGTCATCTCAGTGATATCTAACGTTTGCTGCTTGGCATCGAAGACGATATCTGCCGCCAGCTCTTGAGTCAGCGACTCGCCGGGTAATGCGTCACCCGAGAGCTGAGTGAGCATGTCCAACCCCTGCACTGTGACCTTGTCTTGGCTTTCTGCCACAGTAACTTGTGCGTTTCCAGAGGTTTCAACCTTTAGCTCTGACGTCTGCGCATTGATATTAAAGCCGAGCTGAGCCGCTTGACCCAAGGCGACACGATCGAGGGTAATATTGGCTTCATTGATGGTCATCTCGCCTTGTTGTGCCGATACATTTAGCGCAAGTTCTCGTAACTGACTTTGTTGTGGATCCGCGGCAAGCTTCAGTTCACCCTGCCCTTGCGCGCTGAAGGTCGCACCATCCTGTTCGCCACGCAGTGATACGGTCAGTGGCGTCCATATATCGGTTGCTATATTGCCCACTTGGAGATCAACATCTCGTAAGGCCGTTTGCGTACCCACCTGATCATCTTTAATCACGACACTGGCATTGGTGACGCGTAGACCTTGTAAGGAAACTTGCCACGCCCCACTCACTGTATCTTGCTGGCTAGCCGGCTCTGACGACGTCGAACTTGTCTGTCGCTCTGCCGACGCGCCAACGTTTTTTGGTTGAGTTGGCGTCACTGTTTGAGCTGGCGTCACATTGCTATCGCCGTTCGCCAACGTTTGGATAAATACATGCGGGTCTTGTAAGACAATTTCACCCACTTGTAATGTCTGAGACATCAATGGCAACACATCAACGGATAATTGCGCGCGCGACAAACGGAGTAAATCAGGCTCATCAAAACCAGGTCGGTTTTTGATCGCCACCTCAGCAATGGAAAAGCCCAAACTCGGCCAGAACTGCCACTCGATGTCGCCACCGATAACGACCTTATAGCCCGTTTGCTCTGCGACTTGTTCCACCAGCAAGGGTTTAAATTGATTGGGGTTTACCGTGGCAATTAAAGTCGCGACGGCGCCAATCAACACCACGACAAATGCTGCGAGAATAAGGACGATTTTTTTTATCATTGCAAGATGCTCCTTGTGTGTCAGACGCGTTATCGACCACGATTTAACCGTCGAGTTCCTGGTGAGAAAAAAAATGCGCCCTCAGGCGCATTTCACTCATTAAGCCTTGTCTTGGCTAATACGAGAGGCCACTGCCCCTTGCTGATTTTTGTACTTGGCATTGTCCCGTTTATTATAAGGCTGGTCCGCTGACCCTGACATGGGCTCAAAGCTTAAGGCGCCGATCGGCATGCCGGGACGTAGCGCTAACGGTAGACGCCCATTATTATAAAACTCTAGAACAATTCGCCCTGACCAGCCCGGATCTATTCGGTGTGCCGTGACATGGACCATCAAACCCAACCGCGCCAACGATGAACGGCCATCGAGCCAACCGACAATATTATCGGGTAATGTCACAGCCTCATGCGTGACTGCCAAGGCCAATTGACCCGGATGAAGATAAAAAGGATCACCGTCAGCGATTTCTATTTCATCACTCATAACACGCTCAAGCTGGGCGTTCACTTCTTGTTTCGGCCCCGATAAATCAATATAAGCGGCCCCATGATCGTTAAACACACGGAACTGGTTACCCAGAGTCACATCCGCAGTCACGCCCGAAATCGCGTCTGCGGCAGGACGGGGATCAATTTTGATGCGGCCATCATCAAGGTGTTCTTTGATATGCCTGTCGCACAGTCGCATCTAACATTCCTCACGGTTATTTACTCACGCGGTGTCTTGCTTTGTGCACCGCACTCATTCGATATATTCGCGCACACATTATGGATTAAACCACGACTGATTACCCAGAGAGACAGTCATTGACCCATCATGTGATGGGAGATCATGCCTTACGCTTTAAGTAAACGCGCGATATGCGCTTTTAGTACATCAATCGCAATGCGGTTTTTACCCCCGCGCGGGACAATGATATCGGCATATTGCTTCGACGGCTCAATAAACTGCATAAACATAGGGCGGACCGTCTTTTGATACTGCTCCATCACCGAATCCATGGTACGACCGCGCTCGGCAACGTCACGTTTCATCCGACGCAGTAAACAAATATCAAGTGGCGTGTCCATAAAGACGCTGGCGTGGATCAAATTGCGAAGACGGGGATCGGTGAGAAGCAGAATACCTTCGAGGATGATCACTTTTTTGGGCGTCATCGTCGTGGTTTCTCCCATACGGGTGTGCTCGGAGTAACTATAAACCGGCACATCAGCCGGCTGACCGGCGACCAATGCTTCAAGATGCTCACACAAAAGATCGTGATCCAGTGCCTGAGGGTGGTCATAATTGGTTTTTACGCGCTCTTCCATGCTGAGGTGGCTCTGATCACGATAATATCTATCTTCTGTAATCACGCCGATTTGATGATCACCGACTTTTTCCTTTAATTCCTTATAAATGGTGCTGGCGATCAGGCTTTTACCGGAAGCAGAGGCACCTGCAATACCGATAATAACGCAGTGGTGGTTGTTGTCACTCATAATATGAATACCCAGGGGAAGCTTGGCGGAATCAACATAAACCGCCTGATTATAGGGAGTTGAAGCAGCTGTCGCCAGAGAAAATCGCGCTTGTCTGTGCATCCGGCCGCTTTAGCCGATAAATCACGGCCGGTTGCGCAATCAGGGCGACACAGTTTGTACGCTAATCTGTTCAGGACGTGTTTCACCTTGCCAGTAGAGCTGACTGGCGACCGTCGCTGCCATCTGTCGATAAACCGCCGCATGCTCACTGTTAGGGCGCGCGACCATGCTTGGCACACCGGCATCAATATCTTCCCGAATCGCAACATGAAGCGGTACCTGTGCAAGCACTGGCGTCCCCTGCTCTTGCGCCATTTTATCGGCGCCCCCTGAGCCAAAAATGGCTTCATGATGGCCGCATTGCGAGCAAATGTGATAACTCATGTTTTCTACCACGCCCAACACGGGAACGTGAACTTTTTCAAACATCGCCACCCCTTTCACCGCATCGGCTAATGCTAAATCTTGTGGCGTTGTCACCACAATCGCGCCTGTCACCGGAAACTGTTGCGCCAAACTCAGTTGGATGTCACCGGTACCAGGCGGCATATCGACGACTAAATAGTCCAGCTCGGGCCACCGTGTTTCGTTGATCAGCTGTGCAAACGCTTTTGAGGCCATAGGACCTCGCCAAACAGTCGCGTTCTCTGCGGGCACCAGATAACCGATCGAATTTGAGGCGATACCATGGCGCGTCACAGGCTCCATTAACTTGCCATCATGGGTTTGTGGCTCACTATCTTTGGCGCCCAACATGATAGGTAAAGACGGCCCATACACATCCGCATCAACAATGCCGACTGCAGCGCCCTCCGCGTGCAACGCAAGCGCTAGGTTTACAGCGGTGGTCGATTTACCGACGCCACCTTTCGCTGAGCTCACAACAATCAGGTTTTTCACCCCTTTCACCGGCGTTTTTTCGCCCGTTTTTAACGGTGCTACCCGTTGCATCAGTTCAAATTGGTTGGCAAGGGCATCAGACTGCGCACTGAGCCAATCTTTAAGCGCTTCAGCGATAGAGTGCGCCGCAAAGGGGAACGTGACCCTAAAGCCATGATCTGCGGTTCTCACCCACCCCGTTTGGCTTGCCCACTGCTCGACCAACTGCGGGTGTGAGAATTGATTAAGTAACGCGATCGCATCATCAAGGTTTGAGAGCGAAGCAGCTGTGTCTTCTTTTTTTGTTTTTTTCTTTTTGGACCCAAAAAACATCCAGCACCATCCCGTTGATTGAAATATGTTAGCCGCTCGTGTGCGTCTTTAACGGATAAACGCGCGAGGACCCGGCCTTACACTAGGCAAGGCATATCGTATCAGGTAAGATTTCCGCAATCATTCCATTCATATCATAAGAGCGAATAAACAAGATTATGGCTGCAAACCCACGGAAAATTCTGGTGACCTGTGCGCTGCCTTATGCGAACGGCTCGATTCATTTGGGCCACATGCTCGAGCATATTCAGGCAGATGTATGGGTTCGCTATCAACGCCTGCGTGGCAACACCACTCACTTTATTTGTGCTGACGATGCTCACGGCACACCTATCATGTTAAAAGCGCAGCAAATGGGTGTCGAGCCAGAAGCCATGATCGCCGGCGTGCAACAAGAGCACCAGGCAGATTTTGATGGCTTTGATATCAGCTTCGATAATTACCACAGCACCCACAGTGATGAAAACCGCGAATTAGCGTCATTTATTTATACGCAACTTCGTGATAAAGGTTATATCACCAGCCGCACGATATCTCAGCTGTTTGATCCGGAAAAAGAAATGTTCTTGCCGGATCGCTTTGTCAAAGGCGAATGTCCGAAGTGTCACGCCGACGATCAATACGGCGATAACTGTGATAACTGTGGTGAAACCTATACGCCGGCTGAATTGATCAATCCTCGTTCCGCAGTCAGCGGTGCCACGCCGGTGATGCGTGATTCAGAGCACTTTTTCTTCGATTTACCACAGTTCGAGCAAATGCTTAACGAGTGGATCAAGTCTGGTTCGCTGCAAAGCGAAATCGCTAACAAGATGAATGAGTGGTTCGAAACCGGTCTTCAGCAGTGGGATATCTCCCGCGATGCGCCCTACTTTGGTTTTGAGATTCCCGACCAACCCGGCAAGTTTTTCTACGTTTGGCTCGATGCACCGATCGGCTATATGGGGTCGTTTAAAAACTATTGTGACAAACGCGGTGACATCGACTTTGATGAATACTGGAAGGCTAATAGCGACACCGAGCTATACCATTTCATCGGCAAAGATATTGTTTATTTCCATAGCCTGTTCTGGCCTGCCATGCTAGACGGTGCTGGCTTCCGTAAGCCTAACAACGTCTTCGTGCACGGCTATGTCACGGTCAATGGCGCGAAAATGTCCAAGTCAAAAGGGACATTTATCAAAGCCAGTACCTATTTGAACCATCTTGATCCAGAATGCCTGCGGTATTATTACGCGGCCAAGCTCAATAGCCGCATTGATGATCTGGATTTAAGCCTGGATGATTTTATTCAGCGTGTGAATACGGATGTTGTCAACAAGGTCGTCAACCTGGCATCACGTAACGCTGGCTTTATCACTAAGCGCTTTGATGGTCAGCTCTCTGATACGTGCGCCGAACCCGAGCTTTATCAATCGTTCATCGACAAAGCTGAATACATTGGTGAGCTTTACGAAGCCCGAGAGTTTAACCGCGCCATCCGCGAAATTATTGGCTTGGCCGACAAAGCCAACCAATACGTGGACGAAAAGGCGCCATGGGTGATCGCTAAAGAAGAAGGAAAAGACGCCGAACTACAAGCGATTTGCTCTGTGGGGATTAACCTATTCCGTGTGCTGATGACGTACCTCAAACCTGTGATGCCTAAGCTGGCAGAGCGCACGGAAGGCTTTTTGAATGATACCTTGACGTGGGAAAGCATTGCGACGCCACTGACCGGCCATCGCATTAGCAAGTTCAAGGCACTGTTTAACCGTATCGATCCGAAAGCCGTCGACGCCATGATCGCCGCGAGCAAGGAAGATGCAGCCGCTGAACAAGCAGAAAAGGCCAAAGCACAAGGGCCGTTAGCGGACGAGCCGATTGCCGATGAAATCGAATTTGGTGACTTTGCTAAGGTCGATCTGCGTATCGCTAAAATTGTTGAGTGTGAGGCGGTGCCAAAAGCGGACAAACTGCTGAAGTTTAAGCTCGATATTGGCGGTGAAACGCGTCAGGTGTTCTCTGGGATCAAATCGGCCTACAAGCCGGAAGATCTCGTGGGTAAGCACACCGTCATGGTCGCCAACTTAAAGCCTCGCAAGATGAAATTCGGCATGTCAGAGGGCATGATCCTCGCGGCGGGTCCGGGTGGCAAAGAAATCTGGATTTTAGAGCCGCATGAAGGGGCTCAACCTGGCATGCGCGTCATGTAAAACAGCGCGATAGCTAAAACATCAAAGGGCCCAACAAGGGCTCTTTTTTTTTGCCTGCGCCTCTCTTAGTTTGCACCGTTTGATAGTTTGCACCGTTTGAGTGCGCTCAAGCGCCATCATAGTGCGTTTTTATCTGATCTTGATGCCCTTAACGCCGCTTTAATAGGATGTGACCCACTTCTCATCTTTGGCACAGTTCATGCTGAGCTTGATGACGGAGAGTCGCGATCGCAAGGAGAGCATATGGGATGGTTAGTCATGGTAGGCGCACTGGCGCTCGGAATAGCGATCGTCGTCGCCGTCGTACTTTACCGTCAACGCCCAGATTGGCCGTTACATCAGCTACATGAATTACGTGCGCTGCTGCAGCACGCACGTGAGCTGGCCGCTCAAACACATATTGCTTCCAGTGACTACCAACATTTACTCAGTCAAATTCGTCAATTGCACCACTTAGCGCCTCAGGCACAAAAACCGATGTATCGGCTTTTATTTCATCATTTACATGCGCTACCGCAATACGATGAAGTCACACAAGCACGGATGAAAAACCGCGCGTTACAACATATTATTTATCTTGTTGACGAGGCGGTGCCACCCTTCCTAATAGCCCACAATGACGAAGCCAGCTTGTCGCATTATCAACACGTGTGGTATGCCGTTTTAGAATTATTACAAGCACGTCAGCGATATTCTTACGCCAGTATTCAGTTACACAAAGCGACGCCAAACGCGAGCCAGTCATTAAACCTGCAACAGCAAATTTTAGTGAAACGCTTATGCCAGCTCCAGCACCTTAACCTAGAGGATTCGCTAAACACAGAGATTGATCGCCTTATCTCCCAACTCAGTAACGACGCTGAGCGGGCCTTAGCGACTGAGGCACCGTTAGCAACTGAGAAATCGTTGGCAACTGAGAAACCGTTAGCTGATAAGACACCACTGGCCAGTCGCCTCGCACTATCTCAGCGCGTCAATGCAGTGATACTCACCGTGCTCGATAATTGTCTTGCCGACCTATTAGCAGGCTTTCCTGCACCACAGGACGATATTTTTAATACCTTATCGCCCTTGCATGAGCCGCGAAATAGCGCTTAACAGATATCGCTAAACAAACAGCGCGTAACAGACAGTGCTTAACCGATAATCCCCACGTTTATGCAAGCATAAAAAAAGCCGACAATCGTGCCGGCTTCATGGTTATTAAGCACACGGTGAGCCCATTAGCCTATATGCGTTTGTCCACCCATATACGGACGTAATACCTCAGGGATTTCGATACGACCATCCGCTTGCTGATAGTTTTCCAAAATGGCCACCAAGGTACGACCCACAGCTAAGCCAGACCCATTGAGCGTGTGCAACAGCTCAGGCTTCTTCTCACCTTTACGGCGGAAACGCGCCTGCATACGACGCGCTTGGAAGTCCAAGGTATTTGAGCATGATGAAATTTCACGATAGGTATCTTGCGCAGGCAACCAAACTTCTAGGTCATAGGTTTTGGCCGCGCCAAAGCCCATGTCACCGGTGCATAACAGTACTTTTCGGTAAGGCAGGTTCAGCAACTGCAATACTTTTTCGGCATCGGCGGTAAGTGATTCGAGTGCTGCCATAGAATCTTCAGGCTTCACCACTTTCACCAGCTCGACTTTATCAAACTGATGCATACGAATCAGTCCACGCGTATCACGTCCGTAGGAGCCGGCTTCTGAACGGAAACACGGTGTGTGTGCGGTCATGCACAGCGGCAGATCCGCTTCATCGATGATCTCATCGCGTACCATGTTAGTCAGAGGTACTTCCGCGGTTGGGATTAACGACATGCCGATCCCCTCTTCGGTGGCCGGCTTGGTGTTAAACAAATCGTCACCAAACTTAGGCAATTGGCCGGTGCCATAGAGACTGTCGGCATTGACTAAGTACGGCACATACATTTCGGTATAGCCGTGTTCGTTGGTATGTAAATCGAGCATAAACTGGGTTAAAGCACGATGCATGCGCGCCATCTGCCCTTTCATCACGATAAAGCGAGAGCCAGATAGTTTTACCGCACTGGCAAAGTCGAGACCACCGGACAGCTCACCTAAATCAACATGATCTTTGACCTCAAAATCAAACTGACGCGGTTCACCCCAGCGCATGATCTCCTGGTTCTCAGACTCATCTTTACCACTTGGGACGTCTTCCGCCGGTAAGTTAGGCACGCTCATCACCACGTCGTTGACTTTTTGCTGCAGCGCCGCGAGCTCTGTTTTCGCTGCGTCCAACTCATCACCAAGGTTTGACACTTCTTCTAGCAATGGCGCAATGTCTTCACCCTTTGCTTTAGCCTGGCCAATGGACTTCGATCGGGAATTACGCTCTGCTTGCAGTTGTTCGGTGCGAATTTGCAGCGCCTTACGTTGTTCCTCGAGTTCACGCATAGCGTCAACGTCAAGCGTAAAGCCACGACGAGCGAGTTGTTGAGCGGTTTCTTCCAGCTCAGTTCGAAGTAATTTGGAATCCAGCATGCTAATCCTGTGCTTTTCGGGTTGATTAGTTGGTTATCACTTGTCATCACGTTTGAAAACAAGCGTCGATACTGCGTATTGTATTACGCGATTGGTAAAGGGTGACGGTGGATGTCACCACGACGAGGAGACTGCGTCTTCATGGCGTCGCTGCACTCTAAACCTTACCCAAAAAGGGTAAACTTGCCTAGCGCTTTTGCGGGCTTTTTGCATCCTGCTCGGCCAGAAAGGCGAGCTTTTCGGCGATTTTAATTTCTAGCCCACGATTAACGGGCTGATAATAGCGAGTATCGCCAAGTTCGGACGGTAGATAGCGCTCTCCTGCCGCATAAGCATTGGGCTCATCATGGGCATATCGATAGCCCTTCCCATGCCCCATATCTTCCATCAATGCGGTCGGCGCATTGCGCAAGTGCATGGGAACAGGCGCGTTGGCGGTTTCTTTAGCGTCTCGCAACGCTTGTTTCCATGCGGTGTAAACAGCATTGCTTTTGGGCGCGCTGGCTAAATATACAGCGGCTTGAGCAATCGCACGCTCGCCTTCTGCCGGTCCTACGCGAGTAAAGCAATCCCACGCATTCAATGCCACCTGCATGGCACGTGGATCCGCATTGCCAATATCCTCCGAGGCGATAGCTAATAAGCGGCGCGCCACATAAAGGGGATCGCCACCGGCACTGACAATGCGTGCGTACCAATACAGGGCGCCATCAGGACTCGAGCCACGGACGGATTTATGAAACGCAGAAATCAAATCGTACCAAGCATCCCCTTGCTTATCGAATTGTGCCACTTTTTCACCGGCAACGTCTTTAAGCATCGACAGCGTCACTTGGCCATCGGCCATATCTGCCAGCATTTCCAGAAGATTCAACGCCATGCGCGCATCGCCACTGCACGCCGCGGTTAACGCCGCTTTAACGCCTTTATCGAAAGTGAGTGCCTGCTCGCCTAACCCGCGTTGCGAGTCGGCAAGCGCTTGATCAATCACGGCTTCAAGATCGCGATCATCCAGGCTTGTCAGTCGGTAGACGCGGGCGCGCGATAATAAGGCATTGTTAAGCTCAAACGATGGATTTTCCGTCGTGGCGCCAATAAAGGTGACGGTCCCCGACTCGACATGAGGCAGAAAAGCGTCTTGCTGACTTTTGTTAAAGCGATGTACCTCATCAACGAATAAGACAGTGCGTACACCGGCTTGCTTGTTTTGCTCTGCACGTCCAATCGCTTCTCGGATCTCTTTCACTCCGGAGGTCACCGCAGAAATTTGTTCCAGCTCGGCGTTGGCTTGACGCGCAGCAATATCGGCCAGTGTGGTCTTGCCTGTGCCCGGCGGTCCCCAAAAAATCATGGAATGAAGCGTCCCCGATTCAATGGCACGGCGAAGCGGTTTGCCTTCGCCAAGCAGATGGCGCTGGCCAATATATTGGTCCAAGGTGACGGGCCGCATACGCGCGGCCAGTGGGCGGAAGTCCTCAGCGAAATCGAGCGGCAAGGTAGGCAAAGCATCCTCCGATGCGGTTAACGTGACTGGCGTTGATCGTCGACCATGACCGACTCAGGCGGGGTAAACGAAAACAAGTCCGCGTCTGGCGTTTGTCGGCTAAATTGGCTCAGTGCGAACTGACTCTGTTGCCCATCTTGCTCAACGACTCTAAAGCCAGTCAAGGTACCATCGGGCTTGACCGTGACATCAAACTGACCAATGGTGCCGGTGGTTTTTGGCGTGAGCGTGAAGGTATTGCCTTCCTGGGTGATTTGGTAATCCTGCCAATCACTCGGTTGGTTACGGGTCAATAGCACGAAGGGCGTTTGTGCTGTTGCCTCTTCTAACCACATGGCAGTTACTTGTTCAACAAAGGGGCTGTAGTACCACAAGGTTTCACCATCAGAAATCATGATGGTTTCGTCCGGCGACGTGGTGGTCCAGTTAAACAAATTAGGGCGTTGGATAGCCAAGGTCCCTTTCGCTTGATGAATCTCGTCACCCTCTGGGCTTTGGACCTTTTGTTCAAACTGTGCGCTGAACGCATCAACCTTATTCAGTCTTTCGATTAAATGTTGTTGCGCCTCTGTTTGCGCTTGCGCGCTGACAACAACCAAGAGAGATATCACCGCCAACAGGTGGCGGACAGCAGCAAATCGAGTCATTGAACCTTCCATTCGATCAATCTTTCGGTGGCGGCGGTGCGATTACTTCGCGATTACCGTTATGGCCTGGTGAACTTACGACACCGTGTGCTTCGAGTTGTTCCACAATACGCGCCGCACGGTTATAACCAATTTTAAATCGACGCTGGACACCAGACACGGAACCACGACGACTTTCGGTCACAAATTCAACCACTTGGTCAAACAACTGGTCCAGCTCTTCGCCATCGCCGCCGGTCGGCGCTTCACCAGGTAATAAGCTATCTGCACCTTGATCGCCTTGGGTGATTTCATCGATATATTGCGGCTTGCCTCGCGCTTTCCAATTATTAACCACCCGATGCACTTCTTCATCACTGACAAAGGCACCATGCACGCGAATCGGATGGTTGGAACCATTCGGCATAAAGAGCATATCCCCCATTCCCAGCAACGACTCAGCGCCGCCTTGGTCAAGGATGGTGCGCGAGTCTGTTTTGGTCGAGACAGTAAACGCCATACGCGTTGGAATATTGGCTTTAATCAGCCCCGTAATCACATCAACAGAAGGACGTTGGGTGGCTAACACAAGGTGAATACCCGCGGCCCGTGCTTTTTGTGCTAATCGTGCGATCAACTCTTCGACTTTTTTACCAACCACCATCATGAGATCGGAAAATTCATCTACCACCACCACGATATAGGGCAGTTTTTCCAGTTTAGGCGCCGATTCATCCATACTGTCGCCCGATTTCCATAGTGGGTCAGGGATCGGATTATTCGCGGCTTCTGCTGCTTTGACCTTTTCGTTAAAACCTTTAAGGTTGCGCACGCCAAGGGCTGACATCAGCTTGTAACGTCGTTCCATCTCACCCACGCACCAACGCAGCGCATTCCCCGCATCCTTCATATCGGTGACAACTTCTGACAACAAATGCGGAATGCCCTCATAGACCGATAACTCCAGCATTTTAGGGTCGATCATGATAAAGCGCACATCTTCAGGAGACGCCTTATAGAGCATACTAACCAGCATCACGTTCACGCCCACAGATTTACCCGACCCTGTCGTCCCTGCCACCAGCATATGCGGTGCTTTGCCAAGATCGGTAATAATGGCTTCGCCGGCAATGTCATTTCCCAAGACTACGGAGATCGGCGATTGGCTGTTTTTAAATCGCTCACTGCCAATCACTTCTGACATAAACACCGTTTCGCGATGCTCGTTCGGCAGTTCAAGGCCAATATAAGGTTTACCTGGGATCACCTCGACCACGCGCACCGCGGTGGTTGATAGCGCACGCGCTAAGTCTTTAGACAAACCTGAAATTCGTGAGACCTTAACGCCCGGCGCCAAATCAAGCTCAAAACGCGTGATCACCGGCCCTGGATACACGCCCACCACGCGTGCTTGCACTTTAAAATCTTCCAAGCGCGCCTCAACCAAGCGCGCAATTTGCTCTAGCTCTTCGCGCGTGGCTTGTTGCGCGGTATGGCGCGCAGGATCCAACAGATCGAGGGTTGGGAAAGGTTCTGCCGGTTTAGGCAAATTGGGCTCATCTTTCACTAAAAAAGGATGGTCGAGCCCGGCCGCTTGCTGTTGGGATTTTTGTGCTTGGCGAATCGTTTCTTGGAAAGGATCCTCGTCATCATCGGCCAACTTGCTTGCCTGCTCCGCGCGCTCTAGCTCCGAGAGTCCATCTTGATTGCCATAGGTGGTATCAGCGTACTCTGAGTGCTTTGTTTCTGAGAGCTTTGTCTCTAAGTGCTCTGGCTCTGAATGCTTTGTCTCTGAGAGCTTTGTCTCTGAATGCTCTGAATCTGTCGACACGTAAGCTGCGACCGACTCACGATCATGCGGAGTCGGTGTTTGGGCTTGCGGGTCTGAGTCGGTGTCTGCGCTGAATACCGACGAAGAGGGCTCATCATCAGCAACAGCGGTTTGCCATTGTCCCAATGCCGGTTCATCCGCACTCTCTGACAGCGCGGATTCGGACTGCGTCGAACCGGCTTGCTCAGCGGTGGCATGTCCACCAAAGATGATCGACCTTTCACTCTCGTGCGCGCTGTGAACAACGGTTTCCTTTTCCGTCTCTGTCGTTTTTTCAGCGACCGATTTTTTCTCAGAAACGGACGCTTTCTCAGGCGATGTCGGCGTCAATCTACGTAAATCACTCAGCTCCATCGGTTCACAAGTCTCACGCGATTGCGTCACGTCTGTGCGCTCGGGGGCCGATGAGCCAGGCGCACCAAGTTGTGTCGGGGTATCGCCACGCACGCGATTAACCAGCCAGGTGATACCATTTAGCGTCACCGCGCCGAGGTGATCCACGATCGTGAGCCATGAAATTCCCGTGAATAAGGTGAAACCGGCCGCCCAGCCAAACAACATGACCAAGGTGGTCCCTAAGACATTAAACAAGGGCAAAGCAAGGCTATTGGTGACATCTCCCATCACGCCACCGGATGAAAAATGCCAAAAGTCATCAAAATTGAGATCAGCCAACGAACAACTGGTCAGGAAAAGGACCAGAAGCCCCAATAGACGTGCGCCAATAATGGTGTAATTAATGGGTTCATTATCACCACGCCGCCGCAAAAAAACCCAACCGCCAAGAATAGCGGCAGGGGGTAATGGATACGCCAAGATCCCAAACGAGAAGAAAAAGCTGTCTGCTATCCATGCACCCATCGCGCCAGCCGCATTATGAACGTCACCATGCCACGCGGTTTGCGACCACGAAGGATCAGCCGGATTAAAAGATAACAATGCCACCATGGTAAACACAGCAGCGGCGAGGACCAAGATGAATCCACACTCTTTTAAACGTTGACCGCCATCTAAACGCGCTTTCGGCTGAGCCGTTTTCGGCTCTCGACGTAAAGAAAACTCCATCATTACCTGTTTAATATTATTCGTTAATCGCATTCCTCACCCTGAATGGAGGCTTGCTCTGATTGCCCTGACTTTATCACATTCATGCCGTGACGGCAGGCATGATGCGTGTTTACGTTCAATCTTTACCGAGATATCACATTCTTTAAATCATGGCGTACAAAAAATAAGCCGAGCGCAATGCCCGGCTTTGGTTATGTTTTGCTTCACCCTATGGCCAACACTTAACGCGTGTGGATCACCAGATGATTACTTTGTTTTACCTCTTCCATTACCACGTAAGTGCGTGTGTCATTCACGCCGGGCAAACGTAGCAAGGTTTCACCCAATAACTTGCGATAAGCCGACATGTCAGCTACTCGTGTCTTTAGTAGGTAATCAAAATCACCGGACACTAACGAACATTCTTGGATGTCTTCTAGTGTCTGCACCGCTTTATTAAATTGCTCAAACACGTCAGGTGCGCCACGATTTAGTGTGATTTCCACAAAAACGAGCAGTGATGCATCTAAATACTGGGGATTAAGCTGTGCCGTGTAGCCAAGAATATAGCCCTGACGCTCTAAACGTCGCACACGTTCTAGGCAGGGGGTTGGAGAGAGACCGACACGTTTTGATAACTCAACGTTGGAGACTCGCCCATCCTTTTGGAGCTCATTTAGGATGTTGCGGTCAATACGGTCCAATTCCTTGGAGGGCTTGTTTTTGGTATCTACCATTTTTTATTCCACCTTGTTACTTCCTTGCAAAAAGATATACCAAATTAAATAACATCTAAACAATCTTTAGCATCAAATGCTGGTTTATTGCCTTTATACTAGCCTGAAAATTGACAATTTCAATAACAAGCCAGCCGATAACACTAAATAAACAAGAGGTGACAGCATGATCATTGGCGTTCCAAAAGAAATCAAGAACCATGAGTACCGCGTGGGTATGGTTCCAGCAAGTGTCCGTGAGCTTATTTCTCACGGCCACTCGGTCTATGTTGAAACCAATGCAGGTAACGGTATTGGTTTCTCTGACGATGACTATAAAGCCGCTGGGGCATCCATTCTCCCTGCCGCCGCTGACGTATTTGCGAAAGCAGACATGATCGTCAAGGTCAAAGAACCGCAAGCTGTCGAGCGTGCCATGCTGCGCGAAGGACAGATTTTGTTCACCTATTTGCATCTTGCACCAGATTTTCCGCAAACAGAAGACTTAATTAAAAGTAAAGCTATCTGCATTGCCTATGAAACGGTAACAGATTCTAAAGGTCGATTGCCACTATTAGCGCCAATGTCTGAAGTCGCCGGCCGTATGTCTATTCAAGCAGGTGCACAAGCGTTAGAAAAATCACACGGCGGTTCGGGCATGCTGCTCAGTGGTGTTCCTGGTGTCGAACCCGCTAAAATCGTCGTACTTGGCGGTGGCGTGGTTGGCTCAAACGCCGCGCGCATGGCGGTTGGCCTCCGAGCTGACGTCACTATTTTGGATAAAAATGTCGATACATTGCGTCGCTTGGACGAAGAATTCCAAGGCCGCGCCAAAGTCGTCTACTCAACCGAGGAAACATTAGACCAGCACGTACTTAACGCTGATTTGGTTATCGGTGCTGTCCTTATCCCAGGTGCTGCTGCACCGAAACTGGTCAACGAAGACCATATCAAGCGAATGAAACCAGGCGCTGCGGTTGTCGATGTCGCTATCGACCAAGGTGGCTGTTTCGCGACCTCACATGCAACGACCCACGCTGACCCAACCTACATCGTTGATGATGTTGTCCACTACTGTGTGGCAAACATGCCTGGCGCTGTCGCGCGCACCTCGACGGTTGCCTTAAATAACGCAACACTGCCCTACATTGTGAAGCTGGCGAACAAGGGATATCGCGATGCTTTAGTTCAAGATGAGCACTTGCGTAACGGTCTTAACGTGATCAGTGGCCACGTTACCATCAAAGAAGTGGCCGAAGGCTTTGATCTTCCATACGTTGATGCCCTGGATGCGCTGAAGTCAGCCCATTAATCGGCAATATCAATGATAGAAATAGAGGGCACCATCACGGTGCCCTTTCTTTAGCCTTCCAATTTACCTACAATCACTCCATTCAAAAAAACGAACCTCTTTCCTGCTCGGAGACGTGAATGAGTAACATTAAGCATGCGAACCTATTGATTCTTGGTTCAGGCCCAGCGGGCTACACCGCGGCTGTTTACGCGGCTCGTGCCAATTTAAACCCTGTTATGGTAACAGGCATGCAACAAGGGGGTCAGCTGACCACCACCACGGATGTTGAAAACTGGCCTGGCGATCCGGAAGGACTGACCGGTCCCGCATTAATGGATCGCATGAAAGCCCACGCAGAAAAATTCGATACCGAGATTATTTTTGATCACATCAATGACGTGGATTTATCCTCACGCCCTTTCCGCCTAAAAGGCGACAACGGCGAGTTCACTTGCGATGCCTTGATTATTTCAACGGGGGCATCTGCGCAATACCTTGGCTTACCATCTGAAGACGCGTTCAAGGGACGTGGCGTATCCGCCTGTGCGACCTGTGATGGCTTTTTCTATCGCAACCAAAAAGTGGCGGTAATTGGTGGCGGTAATACAGCAGTCGAAGAGGCGTTATACCTTTCTAACATCGCCTCTGAAGTGCATGTTGTCCATCGTCGCGATACCTTCCGTGCTGAGAAAATTCTGGTCGATCGTATGATGGACAAAGTGAAGAACGGTAATATTGTCCTGCACACTAACCGGGTATTGGATGAAGTGTTGGGCGATGAAATGGGCGTGACACAAGCGCGCTTAAAAGACACACAAAGCGATGAGACCGAAACCCTTGATGTAATGGGTGTTTTTGTTGCGATTGGCCATAAACCTAACACAGACATCTTTGCTGACCAGCTGAAAATGGAAAACGGCTATATCCAGGTTGAATCAGGCCTAAGTGGCAATGCAACCCAGACAAGCGTCGAAGGCGTATTTGCGGCTGGTGATGTCATGGACCACGTATACCGTCAAGCGATTACCTCTGCAGGGACCGGCTGTATGGCGGCTCTAGATGCCGAGCGTTATCTCGACGCACTCGCGAATCAGTAATTTCTCGCGCTCATGCAGGCTATCATTCGATGGCCTGCCCAGCCTGTTGGCAGGCTTTGATAGAATAATAAGATGATATGGATAAATCTAAACAGCGGGCGCTAACCCAATGGCTCAAGTCGCAGAGCACGTTAGCCAAACCCTGGTTAGTTGCGACGATTAGCATTGCACTCCTCTCTGGTGTGCTTTTGATTGCCCAAGCAGCACTTCTTGCCCACCTGCTGCATCAACTGATTATTGAGCAAACCGATAAATACGCCTTACTGCCAAGTTTTCTCACATTGGTCGGCGTTGTTTTAGCCCGTGCTGGGTGTAGTTGGGCCAAAGAACAAACTGGCTATCGCTGTGGTGAGGTCATTCGGCAACACATCCGCCAGTTAATACTCAACCGACTTCATGCGCTTGGACCTGTGAGTATTCAAGGGCGACCCGCGGGGAGCTGGGCAAGCCTGATCCTTGAGCAGGTTGAGGAGTTACAGGACTTTTTCGCTCGTTACTTACCCCAAATGGCGATCGCAGTCTTGATCCCCTTAGTGATTTTAGTCGTCGTGTTTCCAATCAATTGGGCATCTGGGCTGATCTTTTTAATCACAGCACCGCTGGTTCCCCTGTTTATGGCACTGGTCGGGATGAAAGCTGCCGATGCTAACCGCAAGAATTTTAAAGCACTGCAGCGTTTATCCGGCTATTTTTACGATCGTTTACGTGGCCTACCCACACTAAAACTATTTAATCGCGTTGATGCCGAAGCCGATCAGTTACACCTGGCGTCACATACGTTCCGTCAACGAACGATGGAAGTATTACGTCTCGCGTTCCTATCTTCTGCGGTGCTTGAGTTTTTTACGGCGATTTCGATTGCGGTTGTGGCGGTGTATTTTGGTTTTAGTTTTATCGGTGAGCTTGACTTTGGTCATTACGGAGCGCCTATTTCGCTCTTTACCGGCTTGTTTGTGCTGGTGTTGGCACCGGAGTTTTACCAACCGCTTCGCGATCTCGGTACCTTTTATCATGCCAAAGCGCAAGCGATTGGGGCTGCTGAATCGATTGTCACATTTTTAAACGCTGAGCCTGATACAGGCACGCAAGGAGAAGCAACTCCCGACTTGGCCACGGTCACCATCACTGCCGAGGATCTCGAAGTGCTCAGCCCAGATGGCCAGGTACTCGCCGGTCCCATGAGTTTTCATATTAAGCCCGGTGAACATATCGCACTGGTTGGCGTGAGTGGCGCCGGAAAATCTAGCTTACTCAATGCGTTACTCGGCTTTCTTCCCTACCGAGGTAGCTTGACCATTAATGGCTGTGAACGCAGTGAGCTGGCACTTTCGCATTGGCGACAAGCCATTAGCTGGGTAGGGCAAAATCCACAACTGTTCCATGGCAGTATTCGCGATAATATCGCGCTCGCCAACCCCGATGCGAGTCCAGAAACGATTAACCAGGTGATGACACAAGCCTATGTGGATGAATTCGTGATGCGGTTAAAAAATGGCCTTGCGCACGCCGTCGGTGATCGCAATGGCGGCTTATCCGTCGGCCAAGCGCAGCGTGTCGCTGTCGCACGCGCCTTGTTGCAAGACGGTGCGTTATGGGTGCTAGATGAACCGACTGCGAGCCTGGATGCACACAGTGAAAAGCTGGTCATTGAAAGCTTACACGCTGCCACTCAAGCTAAAACCTGCATCCAGGTCTCTCACCGTCTAGATGCACTGGCTAACAGTGATCAAGTCTGGTTGATGGCCGACGGAAAGCTGGTTCAACAAGGCCAGTATCATCAATTAGCGCACACAGGGCCGCTGGCAGAGATGCTGGCTTCAGCCGATAGGAGAAATCTTGATGCGTGAACTCCTGCCGTATCTACGCTTGTATAAACGTCATTGGTTTGGCTTAAGTTTGGGCATTGTCCTCGCGTTTGCCACTTTATTTGCCGCCATTGGCTTGCTCACTCTCTCTGGCTGGTTCATTGCCGCAGCGGCAGTGGCCGGTATCGCAGGCATCGCCACCTTTAACTATATGTTGCCAGCCGCGGGCGTGCGTGGGTTTTCTATTGGGCGCACCTTTGGTCGCTGGGCGGAACGTGTGGTCAGCCATAACGCTACTTTCAAGTTGCTTGCTGATCTCCGCGTGTCGTTTTTCCGTAAATTGGCGCCGTTAGTCCCCGACCATCGTCTGAATATGCGTGATGGTGATTTGCTTAACCGCATGGTGGCGGATGTCGACGCCATGGATCATGTTTATCTACGCCTTATTAGCCCCATGATTGTGGGTGTACTGGGCGTATTAGCCGTGAGCTTATTCTTGGGCTGGTTTGATCCGACGCTTGGTATTGCCTTGGGTCTGAGTTTGCTGGTACTGCTTGTCAGTCTACCGATCGTTTTCTATCGTCTGGGCAAGGATCAGGGCCGAGATCAACTAGAACAAAATGCCGCAACCCGCGTTGCCCTGCTAGATTGGCTGCAAGGCCATGCAGAATTAGCCTTATTTGGCGCTCGTGAGCGATATCGTGCGCGCATTGACGACAGCGAACAAGCGATGCTCAACGCGCAAGCGAATATGGCCCGTATCACAGGATGGGCTAACGCCGTGCTAATCGCAGCCACCGGACTCACGTTAGTCTTGATGATTTGGCTGGCAGCCGATGGCGTTGGCGATCGTGCACCAGGCCCCCTCATCGCCATGGTAGCGTTTACGACCATGGCAAGCTTTGAGCTGATGATGCCGATTACGGCAGCTTTCCAATATTTAGGCAAAACGCTCACGGCCGCAAAACGGCTCAACGCCATCACAGAACGCCCACCCAGTGTTCCTTTCCCTCTCGATGGCCACAAAGGACCGGTAACAGGATCAATTGGCTTGAATAAGGTGAGCTATCAATACCCTGGGGCGGCACAAGAGGCGGTATCAAGGGTCTCGCTGGACATCACAGCAGGGCAAACCGTCGCGCTATTAGGTCGTACAGGTTGTGGTAAGTCGACCCTTATGAGCTTGCTGACGCGTGCATGGGATCCGACTCAGGGGCAAATTACACTCGATGGTGTTCCGTTGAGCGAGTGGGATGAGTCTAGGTTACGTGATGCTATGTCTGTGGTGACGCAACGGGTTGATCTCTTTAACGGCTCACTCCGCGATAATCTCATTCTCGTCCGTCCAAATGCCTCAGACTCGGCATTATCTCAGGCATTGACGCAGGTCGGGTTAGCGCGCCTATTAGAAGGGCAAGGCTTAGACACCTGGCTAGGCGATGGTGGACGCCAGTTATCAGGCGGTGAGCGCCGTCGTTTAGGTATCGCGCGTGGTTTATTGCATTCGGCCCCGATTATGCTCTTAGATGAACCGACAGAAGGCTTAGATGTGCAAACTGAAGCCGAAATCCTGTCTTTATTGAAAACCCATTGCCAAGATAAAACAGTGGTGCTCATTACCCATCGTCTTGTTGGCTTGGAGCAGATGGACACTGTCTGCTTAATGGATGCCGGTCAGATTGTTGAACAAGGGACGCATCAGTCATTGATCGATGCCAATGGACGCTATGCACAATTGATGCATCGGCTGTAAATCAGAGAGCACACGATGACCCTCTATTTGCCTCCTTTAGCGCAAGATGACGTTCGTTTTCCTCCCGTCACCGAGGCGCTAGATCATCCCGATGGCTTGCTTGCCATCGGGGGGGATCTTAGCCCTGCTCGGCTAATGTCTGCGTATCGCAATGGGATTTTCCCGTGGTTTGGTGAAGATGACCCGCTGTTATGGTGGTCACCCAGTGAGCGGGCCATCATTCAGCCAACCGAGTTTCACGCCAGCAGAAGCTTACAAAAAGCAGCGAGAAAGTCCGGAATGACGGTTACCTTGAATCAGGCCTTTGAGCGCGTTATTGCTATCTGTGCCGAGATTCGAGGGCCGGAGCAAACTTGGATCACGCACGAAATGCAAGCGGCCTATTGCCAGCTTCATCATCAAGGTGATGCCCACAGCGTGGAAGTATGGCAAGGCAATACATTAGTCGGCGGATTATACGGTGTGTCGGTGGGGGCCATTTTCTGCGGTGAGTCCATGTTTTCAAGCACAACGAATGGGTCTAAATTCGCGCTGTGGCAATTCAGCCAATATTTTGCTCACCAAGGAGGGCAATATATTGATTGCCAAATGATGACACCCCATTTAGCGTCATTAGGTGCGCAACCTTGGTCACGTCATACGTTTATCGACGCGCTTCACGCACATCGTGACCGCCCTATTGCTGATGGCTACCCACCGCAACGTCTTGCCGATTGGAGAATAACATGAGTGTTGGAATCCAAGTTGGTGTCACACCGGGCGCTGATTGCCAGTATCTTACTGATCAAACTGAGCAACTCGCGGTGGTGATGTCTCCAGAATACCATCAACGCGAACATTATGGCGCGCTGTTAGCGGCAGGCTTTCGGCGAAGCGGTCATCTCATCTACCGTCCTCATTGCCCTTCTTGTCAGGCTTGCCAAGCGTTGAGAGTCGATGTCGACCATTACCGCCCATCAAAAAGTCAAAAGCGGCATCGCAGCCAGCTCAAGCGCCTCACTATGCACGTCAGTGACCAGTTAGATGACCACTGGTTCGAGTTGTATGACCGCTATATTACCGCCCGTCACTCAGAGGGCAACATGTACCCGGCCAAACGGCAAGACTTCTTAGATTTTATCCATAGTGATTGGCTAACCCCGCGCTTTATTCATCTGTATCAAAATGAAGAACAGCGTTCACGCTTGATCGCCGTGGCAGTGATCGATGTGGTGGATGACGGCCTTAGTGCCTTATATACGTTTTTTGACCCCCAGCACCGATTTTCATTAGGACGTGTGAGTATTCAAGCGCAACTCCAGCTAGCAAAATCGATGCAGTTACCTTGGCTGTATTTGGGCTACCAAATCGATGCCTGCGCCGCGATGCGCTATAAAGCGGACTATTATCCCCACCAACGCTTTATTAATCAGCAGTGGCGGGCCTTTTCCTGGCCAGTTATTCCACAATAGTCGCTATTTTTTCTAGCAAGGTGCGCCCCAACAGGGTAAAATTCGCACCCGAACTTTACAGACTTTCAGAATAGAGGCATTATCTGTCGGTCAAAAAATTGGCTATCAGAATAAGCCTAAGAGGATTCAATGGCAAAAGAAGACGTAATTGAAATGCAAGGCACCGTATTGGATACGCTGCCTAACACTATGTTCCGCGTAGAACTAGAAAACGGTCACGTGGTGACTGCCCACATTTCAGGCAAGATGCGTAAGCACTACATCCGCATCCTGACCGGCGACAAAGTCACTGTTGAAATGACCCCTTACGATTTGTCGAAAGGTCGCATCGTTTTCCGTTCGCGTTAATCCTCCGAACGCGGTCAAAAAAACCCGGCTCTCAGGCCGGGTTTTGCTTTTGGTGAACGCTTGCTTTAATGAACACTTACGTGAGCAACTGCCGTTACGCGGGCTCCATTTGATCACTGAACTGGAAGTCCAAGCGGTTATTTTTCAATACCACTCGAACCGTTCCTCCATTGACCAAACAACCAAAGAGCAGTTCGTTCGCTAATGGTTTTTTCAGATTATCTTGAATCACACGCCCCATCGGTCGCGCACCCATCGACTTATCGTAGCCCTCTTCTGCCAACCACTGTTTGGCTTCCGATGTCACTTCGAGTGAAACACCTTTAGCATCCAGTTGCGCTTGCAGCTCAACAATAAATTTATCCACCACTTGCAAAATGACCTGCTCATCCAAGTGATTGAACCAGATGATATTGTCGAGACGATTACGGAACTCAGGTGAAAATACCTTTTTAATTTCCGACATTGCATCATGGCTGTGATCCTGCTGAATCAAACCGATGGACTTACGTACCGTTTCCGCCACCCCGGCGTTGGTTGTCATCACCAAGATAACATTACGGAAATCGGCTTTGCGGCCATTGTTGTCAGTCAGTGTGCCATTATCCATGACTTGGAGTAACAAGTTAAACACGTCAGGATGCGCTTTCTCGATCTCATCAAGCAGCACCACACTGTAAGGATGCTTAATCACCGCATCCGTCAGCAGGCCGCCTTGATCGTAGCCAACATAACCTGGTGGTGCACCAATCAAGCGGCTGACGGTGTGACGCTCCATGTATTCGGACATATCAAAACGTTGGAGTTCAATGCCCATGGCACGCGCAAGCTGCACGGTCACCTCTGTTTTGCCCACACCTGTTGGCCCAGCAAACAAGAACGACCCCACGGGTTTGTTATCATCACCCAAGCCGGCACGACTGAGTTTAATCGCCTCTGACAATGCCGTGATCGCAGTATCTTGCCCAAACACCAACATCTTAAGTTTGTCGTCTAGCGACTGCAGCACATCTTTATCGGAAGAAGATATCGACTTCTCCGGGATCCGTGCCATTTTTGCAATCATGGTTTCAACATCAGGCACGTTGACGGTTTTTTTACGCTTACTCGCAGGTGCCATTCGGCATCGCGCGCCCGCTTCATCAATCACGTCAATCGCCTTGTCAGGAAGGTGGCGCTCATTGATGTATTTTGCCGACAACTCAACCGCCGCACGAATCGCTTTGTTGGTATACCGCACTTCATGATGAGCTTCGTATTTCGGTTTCAAGCCCATCAAGATCTTGGTGGTATCGTCGATAGACGGCTCCAACACATCAATTTTTTGGAAGCGACGCGCCAATGCACGCTCTTTCTCAAAGATAGAGCCGTACTCTTGGTAGGTTGTCGAACCAATACAACGTAACTTACCGCTGCTCAGTAGCGGCTTGATCAAGTTTGCAGCATCGACTTGGCCGCCACTTGCCGCACCCGCGCCAATGATAGTGTGGATCTCATCAATGAAAAGTACGGCATGATCTTCTTTCTCAAGCTGCTTTAAAATTGATTTAAAGCGTTTCTCGAAATCACCGCGATACTTGGTCCCCGCCAAGAGCGAGCCAATATCTAGCGAATAGATGACGCAGTCTTTAATGACATCGGGCACTTGGCCTTCGACAATGCGCCACGCCAGCCCTTCGGCAATCGCTGTTTTTCCCACGCCGGCTTCCCCCACCAGCAATGGATTGTTCTTGCGACGACGGCACAGCACCTGAATGGTTCGCTCAAGCTCTTTGTCACGACCAATCAAGGGATCTATGCCACCGACGCGCGCCAACTGGTTTAGGTTGGTAGCAAAGTTTTCTAAGCGATCTTCACCTGGGTCGGCGCCCGCTTCTTCTGTCCCCATATCGCTACTGGGAAGATCTTCACTGTCGTCTTTGGTGGTGCCGTGGGAGATATAGTTCACCACGTCTAAGCGGCTGACATCATTTTTCTTCAACAAATAAGCCGCATGCGACTCTTGCTCACTGAAGATAGCGACAAGCACGTTCGCACCACTGACTTCGCTGCGCCCCGATGACTGAACATGGAACACGGCCCGTTGCAAGACGCGCTGGAAGCTCAACGTGGGTTGTGTTTCTCGCGACTCATCATCCGCCGGGATCAGCGGTGTGGTTTGTTCAATAAACGCGTCGAGTTCTTTGCGTAGCGCCTCCAGATCAGCTCGGCATGCCACCAGCGCTTCATGCGCCGCCGCATTTTCGATTAACGCGAGAAGCAGGTGCTCCACCGTCATAAATTCGTGGCGTTTTTCACGCGCACGTGCAAACGCGCCGTTCAAACTTGCTTCAAGTTCTTTGTTAAGCATAAAGGCACCTCCCTCAAAAACCGCGCTAAAGCGTGATGAAGCAGCTTACGCTTTCTCCATCGTGCACAGTAGCGGATGGCCATGCTCTTTGGCATACATCATTACCTGTGCCACTTTCGTTTCAGCGACCTCGGCAGTAAACACACCGCAGACCGCTTTTCCTTCATAGTGCACCGCCAGCATGACTTGTGTCGCTTTGTCCACATCCATGGCAAAAAACGTCTGGAGCACTTCGATAACAAACTCCATGGGAGTGTAGTCATCATTGTTGAGCACCACCTTGTACATCGATGGCGGTTGTAACTTAGTTTTTTCTGACGCCTCAAGCTCTGCGTCAGGCAAACCCCATTGATTCCAATTACTCATAACCACTTCAATGCATTGTTAGGGTATCAAGGCTCATTGTGTGGCGGGGCAGCACTGCCATCCACGAATCCCGTCCACCTGTCTTTAAAGTTAAGCTACAGATTGTATTCCAGCAACCTTTTCAATGCGAACATCGTTTGTCTGAGCAATTGTTAATCATGGTAGTGCTTTATCGTTGCACATATATATAGGGTGAAACACGCAAATTCGTTCACTGACTATGCCAAAGCCCATGAAAATGTGTTACCAACCGGGTGCCTGTATGCGTGCACAAAAAAAAAGGCAGACATACACCTACCCGATGGGCTATCACCACGCAAGCAGGATCATATGTTCGCTTATCCTGTGTTCTTTCTTCTTACAATTATTCAATAAACCTTCATGTTTACGCATTTGGCGCTAACACGCATTCGTAAACTCGATACCGCGCCGGCAAACAACGTCAAATCACAACAAAAAAACAAAATTCTCAAACAAAATATTATAATTCTCAAACAAAATATTAT
>NZ_MUFI01000079.1:0-7401 GCF_001996265.1 Salinivibrio sp. MA440 | reverse complement strand
CTATTAGAGGCCTATAATAGTGAAGTTCTGCAAATCTAATTACTTCCTTAATGTATTCTTCACGTTTTTCTACTGATGTATCGAGGCCTTTATCTTTTAGCAAAAAGTACTGAGCGCGAAGGTCGCCTTGCGCTGCCAGTTTTTTAAATCCCTCGACCGCTTTTTGATAGATTTCTTCGGTGCAATATTTTTTTTCGTAAGAGGTGTCTAAGCCAAGATCTTTAGCAACTTTATTCCCTAAGTTGCGAGAGCCAAGGTACATATGACAAATATTACTCTTGCTTGACAACCAGTAGGCTGCATAGGGGTTTCCCTTCTCCATCAAGTCTGTTAGTACTGATGCCCAATAGCTGCGTTTCTCGATATTTAATAATCCAGACCGAGCCTTGATGATCGTGGCATTTTCATTACCTTTAGACATAAGCTTAGAAAAACGCTGCTGTATTTTTTCATCCCACGGAATTCCACGCTGTAAATTAAGGAGAACCTCATACATTTCATCATCAGGCCTGAGTGTGCTCGATATATAGGGATCATCGGCAACTTTATTAATGTTCTCTTCAATGAACTCTTTGAATAAAGGAATGTCATTTTCAGGGTTGATTGCCTTTTCTTTGCACCCGGTGAAAATACCCATCGATAAGCTTAAAAGTATAACTTGGATAATCGTTTTATGACGCATCATAGGGCTGTGTCCAACAGATAGTTGTGTCTAGGCTGACAGATACCATAACGTTTTAAAGCTAAGCAACGCTACCGCCCAGCGAGTGTTRTATCACTCACTGAACGGGATATTTAGGATGTCAAATCAAGACGGGGAAGAAATCTTTAAGTTCGTAAAAATCCAGGATCAGCCGAACAGAAAATCAGCCTCGCCCCCAGTTATCGATCCTAGTGAAGTAATCGATATAAATCATTGGCTTCATCTCAGCGATTTCTTTTTCTATATTACAGATACTTTCATCATAGTCGTCTTTTTCTGGCCACTCATCGTCAAATCCAAAATATCGTTTACTCTTGAATGTTTTTTCATACAATAGTGCATGACAGTATTTTTCTTCTCCGCTCAACTCATTACTTTTATCTAGAGCAGTAGCCAAAAAGTAATACCGATCTCCTGACCTCTTCATTCGTTCAAAAAGCTGATTGTTATCTTCTTCATACACGGTTGATTCTGCCATTGCAGGAATATAATAGTTATTACTAGCAATATTGAAGAGTTTCACTCCTAACTTCTCTAGCTCTTTAGATCGAAATTTACGACCTCTATGACTTGGTTCCATAAGTGTAGATGTGTAATCCATTAATGGCTTGTAGTAATGAGCCTCTGCAAATCGAATAACTTCTTTAATATACTCTTCACGCTTTTCTACTGATTCATCAAGGCCTTTTTCTTTTAGCAAAAAGTACTGAGCGCGAAGGTCGCCTTCCGCTGCGAGTTTTTTAAATCCCTCGACTGCTTTTTGGTAAATTTCCTCGGTACAGTATTTATTTTCATAAGAAGTATCTAAGCCAAGTTCTTTTGCTACTTTGTTGCCAAAATGTTCTGATGAAAGATAAGAAAGGCATAAGTTACTTTTACTAGATAACCAGTAAGTCGCATAAGGGTTCCCTTTTCTCATCAATTCAGTCAGTATCGCAGTGGCTTCACTTCGTTTATAAATCTCATCTATTTTTGTACGTGCATAGATTATTTTGGCATTCTCTACGCCCTTTTTCATCAAAGAGTCCATCTCATTCCAAGTTGTTTGTCTCCAATCACCTCGCTGCAGCATTAGCATCAAGTCATACATCTCATCATCAGGCTTTACTGTACTCGATATATAAGGANAATGTTCTGATGAAAGATAAGAAAGGCATAAGTTACTTTTACTAGATAACCAGTAAGTCGCATAAGGGTTCCCTTTTCTCATCAATTCAGTCAGTATCGCAGTGGCTTCACTTCGTTTATAAATCTCATCTATTTTTGTACGTGCATAGATTATTTTGGCATTCTCTACGCCCTTTTTCATCAAAGAGTCCATCTCATTCCAAGTTGTTTGACTCCAATCACCTCGCTGCAGCATTAGCATCAAGTCATACATCTCATCATCAGGCTTTACTGTACTCGATATATAAGGATCATCGGCTACTTTATCAATTTTCTCCTCAATGAAGTCTTTGAATAAAGGAATGTCATCTTCAGGGCTTATCGCCTTTTCTTTTTCCTTACAGGCACTGATACCTACCACTACAAATAGCAAAAAAGCTATCTTTATAATGTTTTTATAAACCAACATCTTTAAGGCTCCAATCAATTATTTTTTCATTTTTTTCGGGTACTAATACGATATGGTTGTTATCTCCATCATTTTTATAGCTAGTTAGCTCAATTTCTACACCTCGGCTACTAGCATTAGCCACCACTGAACGCGCATAGGCACGATACTCTGTATGAGTGACAGGTCCGAGTCGTCTTGTATCAACTGTTTTTGTGTAAACGGTTAAAACCATTCTGTCACAAAGTATTTTCGAGGCCTCATCAAATTTCCTATATGTATCGCTTGATGAGCGAGTTCCCGCTCCAAAGATCATAGATTTATGAATAAACCTTGCTATCTGATACCAGCTTTTTCTAAACCCCTCCCACTGTTGGGGCTTATCTGCTCCCGCCTGGAGATCGGCCATTATGATCAATGTTTCTTTCCATTGCCGCTGGCTGGCAGATGATTCGTCGTCTTCTTGGTTAGCTTTGTCTTTGCTTAGCCACTCCATAATATTCAAAATAGCTTGAGCCTGTCGACGATTAACAAACTGCGCACTACCCTCAGAAGTTGCCTCAGTCTGAGTCTTCAGTAATGCTGCAATCAAGTTAGCGAGTGTCTCGGGAGGTAGTTTTATAATCCATTTTCTCGCATTAGGGGCATTATCTCCTGTTAGGCTTCTCGATAAGAACGGAGCATATTCTTTGCTTATGACATTCTTTTTGTACGATGCCCATAGGTTCGGTGGCATGAGTAATACCTTAGAAAAGGATAGACCCAAACCAATAGCTATCGTCACGATGTCATTAAGGGTATTAAAATCATCATTTATTCCGTTTTCATCTACATCACCAAACACAGATAAGCGGCGGAAGTTACTTTGCTTAAGCACACCAAGTAGACAGTCGATAAAGTCATCACTATTGATCGCATTTAATTCGATGCCCAAGGTGCCCTTACACCCACCTCCAACTACTAAGCGCGCAGATGCGATGATCACTAGGACGCCAGCCTGAAAAGCTATATGGAATTCACTGTGAAAGCCTGCGCCGTACGCTGCCGAAAATTCACCCTTAATCGTCCCTAAGGTTTTAGGAACCCGAGCATTAGGTGGTACCCAGAAAACGTCCGCCCCCAAGGCGCCGCCTACTTCTACTCCGACAAAAGCATCTACCGCTACACCTGCCTCCGCTGCAACCTGGCTATTCACTAGGTCATGCTGCGTTGCACCAGTCATATTCTCAACTCGATGGACGTTAGGGTCGAAAAGAGAAACGGTACTACCACGTACCCCTAGCCCATTATCTATGTCACTAGGGCCGACAGTAATACTACTCCCTAACTGACACGTCGCACCAACTAATCCATAGACTGAACCGGTTATACATGCCATTAACGCGCCAACATCGTAGCTGAACTCTTCACCTTTATCATCGGTATAGAAAAGCGTCACCGCATAACCCCTAGCTGATGACGCTGATGCATTTTCACCCAAGGTATTGTTTTGCTCACCCTCTGGTAACCACAGACAAATACTCATTTGTCCTTGCAAAAGCGCCAACTTAGCCGAAATATTGCCACTCGCCCCGACTTGGCGAGGATCTTTGATGAGATCTGAATAGCCTGATAGCGGAAGGTTAAGTGCTGATTCTCCCTTTGCTGTAAAACGAAGAAATTGTGCTCCGGCATCTTCCGCATAAGCAGGCTCGTTTAAACCTTCGATATTGCCTTCTTGAGCGTGGTAACTATCTTGCCAAAACACAGTGTCGAATTGAGATTGCGTTTTTAACGGGGCTATGCTCACTTGCACACTTGTTTTTCTTAACGCTTTTAATGCATCAGTGACACTATTTACACCAACGATATTCCCGGCGTCCGTCTGAGGAGATGCAAATGTAATACGATCAGTGATGAAATCAACATGGCAAGCTGCTTTGGTATAGAATGGATCTGACTTATCGCAAGGCATATACCACTCTGGTCCACGCAGGTAAAAAACTTTCCCTGTGGATAAAAAACTGCACTCAACTGGCTGAATATCGCTGAGTCCCGCATCGTTGACAAAGGCGCTTACACCTTTTTTATTGGGCTGGTGATCTTTTCTATCCCACACTAATACAAGATCGGGGGCCAGCTCTTTCCTTTCAGCATCGGCAAAAAAGAATCTAAGCTGGTTAGGGCCTTTTTGAGCCGCTTGTTTAGCCAAGCTTTTTAAATGCTCTATTCTTTTCTGTGCTATCGACTTTATCGTTAATAGTTTATTAAAAAGCTTATCAAGCGGTGTGCCTTGGCTCTGACCCAGTATTTGATTCAAGGCATTTTGATGTTCGGTTATCGTCATGTCGATAAGGTGTATCAGTGCCTTCGCTGGATAATACGACCACGCGGCTTTATTGACATCATTAACAAGGCTTGCAATGTTTAGACTGTCATTTATTTCAGTGCTACCTGTTACCTCTTCGTATAAGCTATCGATCAGCTCAGTCTGCCCGATTGAAATTGGTTCTGGTGATGTCCGCCAGTTGTCACCGAGATTGCGTAATACTTGGGGCCCCGCCGCAACACCGACATCTCCCTCAAGTTGCTCTAATGTCAGGCATTGCTCTTTAAACACAATACCTTCTTGGTTGAGTAGCTTGAAACCGGGTAGAAAACCATCTTCCGCTAGCTCGTTAAGCTCACGTATCGCCGCTTGGTGTAGTCTTTTGGCCAGCTCCAGACCATCGATATAGTCGTAAATGAGGTTACACGCTCTTTTAATCCGCTCTTCTCTTCGTGAAGTGAAGTATTGGTGGTCTTCGCTAAATACAAACTTAGTCCCATCATCTGAATTAATGTCACCAGCATTTCTTTCCGCTTTCTCTTCCAGCTCGGTAATGCGTTCGTCAATGGCATTCAATATAAAAGTACGGACACGCTCTTCGACCAATTTGTCAAAATTTGCGTTGCCACTTCTGTCTTGAGGCGCAAGAGATTGAAACTTACCGCCATAATACAGTGCATTTCTTTCAGCATTTTCTCGTCGAGTCTCTTGCTGAACAATATCATCAAACGCTAAGTCAAGCTCCTCAAGTGCCTGGGTTAGAAACCCCTGAGGATCTGCAGATTTATAGTAGGCTTTTGTTTGTACCACTAAACGTAGTGGCAGAATGGTGGTATAGAGTTCTTTGTCTTCGTCATCCATGAACGCTTCATGAGGACGTGTAGCAAACTTAGACATAATGCCAAGCTGATTGATATTTGCAAATGTGGTGCTGTAGTCGCCTTCAACAACGGCGTCCTGCATTAGGACTTTTTCTTCTTCGATAAGGTCCTTGGCCTCTTGTGTCACTGCGTACCAGCATTTTTCACCCGTCTTAGGATGCGATGGCACATATAAAATGTCGACAAAATCAGCGATTTGACACTCTTGTTCCGTGGCAGGCGCTTCTGGTGCCTTTTTAAACGATTCGCGAGAGGCCTCCATATTGGCAGGTTCCGGCAGCTCTATCTTTAGCGTATCTCCAGCATAGATAAAGTCGGGATCTTTGATTTGCGTACTGTTCAGCTTGAGAAGCTCCTCTTCGGAGACGTCAAACTTTTCAGCAATCAGACTTAAGCAGTCACCTTTCGTTATTTTGTATTCTTTCATGTCACACCCACTGCTTAAAAACGGAATCTTGTTGTTCGCCCTCCACGGGCGTAAATGGATTTGGCTTATATAGGCACACAGGCACATCGTCTGAGTTAAACCAAAACACCCCTTTGCTAGGCCCTAAGCACTGCGCGATGTCGTCTATATTAGCTTGTGCTAAAACGGCATCCCAAAATCGTTGGCTTTGAAAGCGCAAACATAAAACTTGACCAGCAACTTCTATCTTCAACATCGCTTGTAAGTGCGTAATAAAATCATCTGCACAGATGTTGTCATCCACTGCAAATATTACCGAGCTGGTATCAAAATAAGGCAGTGTGCGCCATGTCTCGACGTTAGCGATATCCGGTCCCATATTCACCAAATAAGGGCTTTGCTCAAGCAAGTAATCAAAGGGGGTGCCTGCATATAAGGGCAGTATTTGCACGACACTAAAGTGTTCTTGAATCAGTTGCGCGGCATCACTGATCCTGACAGCATCAACGAGAAGCCAATAATGCGTTGTCATACACTTATCCCTCTTCCTGCAAACAAGGACAGTCTTGACGAGGGCATGAACCATCGAATTGTCGTTGACACAATTTCAGTACAGGGAGGTTTGACACCGATGCCACTTTTAAGGTCGCAGGCGAAAGCTGCAGGGGTAAAGGATCAGGGCTCTCCGGCGACTCCACCCCAAACGGCAGGGCGGCGACTTTACCGGCATAGCCACTGCCTGCGCCGGGGCTGCCGCCTGAGTTGAGGTTAATCGCAGGGCCCACAAGATGAACACCGCCGCCATCAATGCTGACAAAGCTGCCGCCGGCTTTCACCGTGATGCTACTCCCCGCCTCAATCACCGCTTTTTGACCGGCTTTGATATGAATTTCATTGCTGGCGTCATTCACCCATACTTGGCCAGCTTTAACATGCAGCGAGCCGTCTACAATCAGGGTTTGGTCTTGTTGAGCGTACTGGCGACTCTCTCCCTCAACGGTATGATGCGCATTGCCCATCACACGATGAAATTGGTCGTTATGCACTTGATGGTGATTGTCATGACCAATCTCGGTCACGCGGTCGTTTTCTACCTCGGTATGCCAGTCTTTTTGTGCATGTAAATACACTTGCTCACTGCCCGATTGGTCTTCGAACGTGAGCTCGTTGTAGCCCTCGCCTTGATGGCTTTCACTGCGCCAAACCGTCTTGGTTTTGTGTGCCGGTAAGGTATAAGGCGGCACATTGGTCGCATGATAGGTGCGCCCGGTGATAATCGGTTGGTCCGGGTCACCGTGTAAGAAGGACACAATCACTTCATGGCCAATACGGGGAATGGCCATCATGCCGTATTGGCTACCCGCCCAGCCTTGGGCCACCCGTATCCAACAGCTGCTTTTGTCATCGCCGTTAGAATAGCGGTCCCACGGGAAGTGGACTTTCACTCGCCCGTGTTCATCACAGAAGATTTCTTCGCCATCCGGTCCCACCACGGTGCCTATCATGGGGCCATCCACTTGGGGTTTGGGGATGGGGGTTGCGCGCCAC
>NZ_MUFI01000078.1:0-5968 GCF_001996265.1 Salinivibrio sp. MA440 | reverse complement strand
GAATAAGTATTTGATCTAAATCGAATATTAATAACTTTCTGAGCGGCATGTTTTATCCAATGCGTTATCTATTAAGCAAATACCGGATCCATGCTGCCGGCTTCTCGGGGGGCCATCAGCTTAAAGTTGTCGCTGTAGTCCACGGGAATGGCGATAACAGCTGGGCCTTGAGTATCTATGGCTTGTTTAAGTTGGGTGACTAAATCTTCTTGTCGTGTGACCGCATAGCCCTTGGCGCCAAAGGATTCGGCATAGGCTTTAAAATCAATCGGACCAAATTTCACCCCTGAATAACGTTGGTACTTTTTAACTTCCTGCATTTCCACCATGTTATAGGCGTTATCGACCCAGATGATGTGCAGCAAGTTACACTTGAGACGCACTGCCGTTTCTAGCTCCATACTCGATTGCATAAATCCACCGTCTCCGGACACGGACACCACTTTACGGTCGGGGTTGAGCAAGCTCGCGCCAATTCCCCACGGCAAGGCGACGCCCATGGTTTGTTGGCCATTAGAGACCAATAATTGCCGAGAGCGGAAGCAATTAAGATAGCGCGCAATCCAAATATGGAAGCTGCCCATGTCTAAGCACAAGGTGGTGTCTGGAGTGATCACATCCTGCATGGCTTTAATCAAATGCAGTGGATGCATGGCAAAATCTTGGTGTGAACGACTGTATGCTCGAATAGCTTGGCGCTGGTGGGCCACTTCTTCAAGTAAATCAACTGTTGATGCGGGCATAAGCCATTGATGGTCGAGTTGTTCGGTGAGCGCATTAAGGGTGGGCTCAATCTGGCCAACGAGCTCCACGCTAGGGCGGTAATAGTGCTCAATTTCTGCTGGTGCCACATCGATATGGATAATATCGGTGTGTTGCGTGTTCCAAAGCTCTGGATCATATTCAATTGGGCCAAAACCAATGGTGACGATCAGATCTGCGTTCGCTAACAAGAGATCACCGGGTTGATTATTAAATAAGCCGACCCGACCCGCAAAGCGCTGATAGTAGGTGATGTCGACGGTACCAGCAGCCTGATAGGTCCCGATGACGGGAAGCTGAGTACGATTGAGTAGAGCGCGAATAGCTGCGGCATTTTCAGGACGGCTGGCTTGTAACCCCAGTAAGAATACCGGATTATGCGCCGCTTTGATTTTGTTGGCCGCTTCGCGGATAGAGCGCGTATCAGCCATCCCTAATGGTGCCGGGAATGAAGGCGCGAGCACGCCACTGTCGACCGGTTGGTTAAGAATATCCATAGGTAAACTGACAAACGCGGCACCCGGGCGACCGCTTTCCGCTGCACGAAAAGCGTTGGCAAGGATTTCAGAGGTCGCTGAACCGGCTTGGACTTCGGCACTGTATTTGGTAACCGAATTGAAAATGCTGACGGTATCTAGGCTTTGGTGGGTTTGTTTTTGTTGATCGGCACGTTTCACCGCACCACCTAAAGCAACCACAGGATCGCCTTCAGAATTAGCAGTCGCCAGTCCAGTCACCAGGTTCGTGCAGCCCGGGCCGGACGTTGCCATGGTGACGCCCGCTTTACCGGTTAAGCGGCCAATAACACCGGCCATAAAGGCGCCATTCGCCTCATGGCGGACCGGGATCATTTTGATATTGGTATCTTCAATCGCATCAAAGAGGCGATCAATTTTTGCGCCCGGTATACCAAAAATATACTCGACGCCTTGACGTTCTAAGTGGGTTGCGACCAGTTGTGCGCCTGTGTCCCAATGCGTTGTTGTTGTCATGTTGGGCTCCTCGTGAGGTTAGCTCCCTATGGGAGGTGATATTATTTTTCTGCTTGTTCGATAGCGGCGTGAATATTGTCTGGTGTTAAGTTCGCGCCCAAAAATTCCGCATTGGTGGGGAGGTCAATCACCAACTTGGAGACGCGGCCGATTTGCAAGGTGCCGCATGCCAACTCGTAGTCTTGGACATGGCCGCCGCCTGCGCGAGTGTCAGTGATAAAGTGCTCGTGATAGCCCGCGACATTGATGCCCTGGGTATATTGCGGGCTACGGAAACCAGCAATTACGCCATTAACGTGATTAAAACGAAATTCTGGTTGGGCATCGATGGCCTCGAGCATGGGCTTGTATGGCGGTGTTTGCTTGGGCACGGTGCGCGTACGCACATGCTCGAAGGCGCCATCAATTCGAACGGCACAGAACAGGTTGTCACTTGGCACCAGTGTGTCGATTACGTCGTGCAGCTCTTGGCGCGACATGGGATGATCAAACTGTTGTGTAATGTCTGGTTTGAAAAAGGTCATAACGGCGAATGGTGTTTTTTGCTCAGGATCCGCGCGCCTTGCCGAACCATCGCCGCGTAGTTGAAAAATCGTCTGATCAAAGGCGATGAGTTCACCGTCCAATTGGTTAAAGGTCCCTAGGCCAAAGTCGCCATGCTCGAGCAGGTCGGCCATGGTGGTCTCGCCCTCATACACGCCATCAATCAAGGCACTCATCAATGAGGTTTGATAAATCTCACCTTCTCCTGTGTGTTGGTGATGCTTGAGATAGGCGGCGGCGACATGTTCTGCACAGTGGCAGGTTTGGGTGCTCATAAAGCGTCCTTATAAACCGAAGTCAGTTAGGTTAAAACCGAATCTTGATGATGCGAGGTTGAAGAAGGAGACACCAATACAAATAACGTTGGTTTTGATATCTAAAAGATATGGCACATGGAAAACGTGGTAAGATATTGAATCCAAACAGTTGATAATGCGCAGCATTAAGGCATGACGATGGAGTTTAGGTATTTACGGTATTTCGTCACAGTGGCCGAGTGTCAGCACTTTACGCGCGCGGCTGAGAAACTGGGTATTGCTCAGCCGCCACTGAGCCAGCAAATTAAAAAGCTAGAACAAGAGATAGGTGTGCCCTTATTAGAGCGCCTACCGCGAGGTGTGTCGTTGACACCAGCAGGAGCGGTGCTTTATCAAGATGCGGTAAAAATTCTCAGTCAGTTAGATCAAGCCGTGCAGCGCACAAAGCAGGTTGCCCGCGGGGAACGTAATCAAATACGCCTCGGTTTTGCCAGCTCGACGGTCGTCAGCCAACAAGTGTTAGCGCTGGTGCGAGGGTTACAAGAACATCATCCCGATATCGACTTTCAGCCGGTCGAGCAGCCCATGCCATCATTAGTGGAGACACTTCGTCAACAAGAGGTGGATTTAGCTTTCTTACGTTTGCCTTGTTATGCCAGTGAACATGTGGCGCATACCGCCTTATTTGATGATCCCTTTAAACTGGTTGTCGCGGCTGACCATCCTCTCGCGACATGTCACAGCGTGACGTTGTCACAGCTCGGCAATGATCCGATCATTCTCTTCCCTCGTGATATCGGGCCTGGGCTCCATGACGCGTTATCTGATGCATTAAAAAGCGCAGGATTGACACCATCTTCTGCATCGCTTGCGCCACAACTCCATTCCGCAACCGCAATGGTATCCGCGGGTTTTGGCGTGGCCTTGGTTCCCGCTTCGCTAACCACCCAGTTGAGCGACCACGTGTCTGTGCTGTCGCTGGTAGAGATGCCTTTGAGTAGCCAAGTGGTGCTGGCTTGGCAACGCACGAATACTGCCCAAGTGGTGCGTCGCTGTATTGCAACGGCACGCGAATGGGCGAATGCTCAGTAAGCCACCCAGATCGTCATCGTGTTCAACGCTAACGTGCGGCGTGTTGTAAAAATTCGAGTTGCATACGCTCTTGCTCGGACATTTGATAGGGTGTGTCCGACAATTGGTCAATGTCAAAGACGCCCAATGAATAGGTGTCTTTCGGACTGATACCAAATTGTGCTCGCTCGCCGGGGGAGCCTGACATGCGTTCAATCACGATATTTTTTAGCTGCCACTGCTTATCGAAGCCGAGTAACGTTTGCTTAAACGCTTTTAATTCAACAGTGTGATCGCCTTCCTGAAGCCGTTTTTTGGTGGTGAGAAACGCAACGGGTTCGTCGTTTTGGGTGAACAGATTGGCGCGAAAACGATAGATTCCGCCCTTATCGACATTAAGTTGTAAAGGGATAATCATATCGGCATCACGACCAAAGACGGGTTTTACTTGCGCTAACTGGGCAATCGGCTGATATAGCCTAAAATCGGCAGTGAGCACATCATGCCCAGAATCAAAGTCTAGGATCGCCTTGAGACGTAACTCCATCGGCCAGCTTTCGTCTGGCTCAATCTGCCATGTGTCTCCCGACACGGTCTTTGTCTCAATCACCTGGTTGGTCCTGACATCAATAATCTCTAAGACGGTTTGATTAACAGGTAAAGAGGCAACCAATGACGCTTGGATCGGCTTGGGATAAAAATAGCGGTATTGACTTAATTTGAGCGCTGCTTTCTCGGTGCCATCAAGTATAGGAACGGGTGTACTGATATGCCGATTCCAGTGCAAATAAGGGCTTTGCGGCGAGGCGATGGGCATTGAATAAGGTGGATGTTGGATTTTTTCTGCATAATCCGATGCAATGTAGCTAAGCGAGTTTCGCATGCTAACCGGTACAATATCTGGCTCAGTGGGTTGGGTTTGTTGTGCGAACGTTGTGACCTCTTCGTCTGTTGTTTGGCTCAATGATGACGCACTCTGTTCGTTGGTACGCACTATCGTGTTGGTCGCCAGCGCCATAGACGCTGGTTCTGGTGTATCAAGCCACAAATAGCCGGTAATGCCGATAGCACTTATCAGAGTGACTGCCAGGATCAGTCTTGTCATTGCAACCCCTAATTAACGTGTAACGAACAAACTATCATGAGTGAGAAAAGTGAAGAAATCCGACAAGCTGCTTCCTCACCATAAAAAAGCAGCTTTGCCGATTTTGTCACAGTGTGTTGTGCTTATTGCGGTAGGGCGTACACGATCTCTGACAATGTGTCACGGTCCGAATCACGGACATATCGATATTTTTTGCCAAACCAACCATCCTTATCAAAGGTTTCAACTGAGATGCGTGATTGATCGCCAAGCTTGAGCTCTGGATCGGTGGCGGTAACTTTACCTCGATGCGCTGACTTAAAGATCGTGAGGTGGCTGTATTTATTCCCCATTAGCAACGGGTAGTGCATGGGGATAAAGCGTCTCACTCCTTTATGGACATAATCTAACTTGCCATCGAACTCAATCGCGGTCGAACAGCTATCAAATGCATCGACATCGGCAGCGCCACATGCAGAATGCGCGGCAACCACACCGTCATCACTGCCTGGAATAAAGGGAGATGTCGCCCCCAAGAAGTCAGAGCCATTGCCAACAAAGCGAATACGAGGGACACGGTTGTCAGGCCAGTTCGATAATTGGCGTGCGTTGGCGACTTTTAAATCGTTCAGAACGCCAATATTGTCTTTGTTCGGTAACTGACCCATCCAAAGCGATACCGCTTTTTTCATTGTGTGATTAAGCCAACCGCCTCCCTGTGCCACATTGACAGCAATGTCTGCCATTTCGACACCACCACCGGCACCGGCAAAATCGAAAGTCCCTACAATATTGAGCGGCTCAAGACCTGCGTTAATCAGCCAATTTTCTTGGTTATCTAACAGATAGCGTGCAACCAAATCGCCGGTAGAGTGGGTGACTAAAAGGCAGCCGGACAAACAGGTTTCTTGCTCTGAAAGGGTTTTTAGCGCAGGCCAAAGGTAATCTGAGGCGATTTTTCCTTCAATACGCTCATTGGCCGGCCAATCTATACGTGCATCGGCGTACTGCAGCCAGTAATCTTGCCAATAGTTAGCGCCATCTTGCACGACTTGATCGTGATCGGGGCGGCTTTGTAGTTGATCAGGCTGAAAACCGTGAATCAGTACCACCTTATAGGGGCCGATTGCGGCGAAGGCTGAAGCGGAAAATATGGCCGCCAGCATGAGTAATGCGCGATATATATTTTTCATTGTTGTAGCCAACTTGTTTTGAGTAAACACTCAGTATTATATAGCGGATTGTACAATAAGTGCCAC
>NZ_MUFI01000077.1:0-6037 GCF_001996265.1 Salinivibrio sp. MA440 | reverse complement strand
AAGGGGGAGGGTTTCTTCCCCTTTTTTTTTGCCCTCAACCCATTACACTTCAGTCAATGGCAGTCTTGATATCGCCAGACCCCCAGTTTTTGAGTCTTCGCGGGAGCTGAAGTATGTTAAAACCTAACAATGCATGGAGATGGTATTTCGATGATGCATCGACATCACTGATGCTCGATTTGGGTGATGACATGGTTTTTCGCGTGGCGATCAATGCCAAACATCTCATCCCTGATGCGTTCTCGACATCCCCATTTTCAGTTGAGGACGCATCGCTTTTTCAGTATCTGACAGATCCTCTGTCATTACTGTCACTGTCCGGGCCGCGCCGGGCAGAGCTTGCTTTGAACGCAGTGGCAGCCCATCGCTTCCACAAACCTGTGCTACCCAAAAGTTGGTTTTTTGAGACGCAACAAGAAACGATCGCCGCACCCGAGTGGGGGCAGATTGTCGAACTCACGAGCCAAACCGGGGACAGGGCGCCATTTATTATTATAGAAAACGCCGGTTCAGCCTCGCTATGCATGCTCGCTCGCGAAGCCGATTTTGAACTGAGCGCAAATAAAACCATGGCGTTTTGTGGTGCGATTAAAGTAATGAACGACCGGCTATCGCAATCTAAACACCAAACTAATAGCCAAAAAGGTCGCTTTGCGTTAGTGGGCTGAGTGGCTTTCACTCAGCTCACGTTTTCTTTTATCCAACCTTTCCCCTGATTTGACGTCACTATTCCCACTTCTTTTTGCGCGATTAATGTTTCTGATACCAAACAGGTGCGTCTAAAACCTGTGATCTCTCTTCACGTTTGAGCAAAAAACGTGCACCAATAATGTCTAAAATTGGGTATTTTCGTCGCGTTTTTATCCGCTTTAACGGCAAATCTTTACCGCTTTTTCCTGTTTTACAGCAATAATCCTTTCCTTAACCGCTAGCTGGTATATACCAGTTTTTAGAGGCTAACCTAATTCCTAGTGGGAAATAATCGAATTCTGCACGCCTATCAACCCGCCATAACTCGCCTCTCAAGGCAAAGTGAATGCTTACACGTTATATTTTCTAACGCTTCATGCTAGACGTGGCGCGCCTTGATTAGGTCGTGTTTCCACCAGGAAACGTAGCCAGTCAGGGTTTGCCGAGATAGGATTCCTGAGGGAAACAATAATCATCGGGTGATTGATTCTTTACAGAAACACTGGGGTGGCGATTAATTCACCATTCAACGGAGATTGTTTCGCCTTGGGTCAACGGGGCGGGTCAGATTGATGTATAATCGGCGCCATTATGACAACCACGCCCAGAGGGTGTAGAGACTCAATGAAACACTATCTCGCTATAACCGCTCGAGGTCTCGAGCATTTGTTGGCTCAGGAGCTTGAACAGCTTGGTGCATCCAGCCTTAAGCAAGTCCATGCCGGTGTAAAATTTAAAGCCGACGATTCCACGCTTTATCAATGTTGTTTGTGGAGTCGGGTTGCATCCCGTTTTGTGCTGGTGCTGGGTGAGTTCGCGGTTCGCGATGATATGGATTTATACCTTGGCGCTACGGCGATTAATTGGCCGGATCATTTCCATTCCAGCCAGCGGATAGCGGTTGACTTTAACGGTACTAACCAAGAGATTCGCAATAGCCAATATGGTGCCCTAAAAGTCAAAGATGCGATTGTCGATAAATTTGAAAAAGCCAATCTGCCACGGCCAAGTATTGATCGTGAGCAACCAGACTTACGCATTCATATGCGCTTGTCGAAAGATAAAGGTGTGCTCGGTATTGATATGGTTGGCAGTGGTTTGCACCAACGAGGATATCGTACTCAGGCAGGGGCGGCTCCTTTACGCGAAACCCATGCAGCAGCGTTAGTGTTACGCAGTGGGTGGCAAAGCGGGCAACCTATGATGGATATCATGTGTGGTTCCGGAACGCTTCTGATTGAAGGGGCGATGATTGCCGCGAATGTCGCTCCTGGGCTTAAGCGCAAACGTTGGGGCTTTGAATCACTGCTTGGTTTTGATGACGAGGCTTTTAAAACGATCAAAGCAGAGGCGAGCGTTAAAGCTAAACGCGGGGTGAGCCAATGCCAAACGCGTTTTTATGGGACAGACAATGATGCACGTATGATTGAGACGGCCCGGGCAAACGCCCGACGCGCGGGTGTCGCAGAATTGATCGAATTTAATGTCGCAGATGCCACTGAGGTGGTCCCGCCAGAAGACTTCACCGGAGGGCATATTATCTCAAACCCCCCTTACGGTGAGCGTTTAGGCACGACGCCTGGACTGATTGCGTTGTACACGCAGCTAGGTGACCATCTTAAGCTCGCGTTTGCAGGTAACACTGTCTCTTTATATTCCGGCTCGGACGAGCTGCTTAGTTGTCTGCGGATGCGTGCCGATGACAAGTTTGCACTGCGCAATGGCGCCCTTGATTGTGTAATGAAAACGTATGCCATTACCGCACGTGGCCTGAAAGAGGCAGGAGATGCAGCCCCGACGGTTGACGTTGCTCCTGACTTTGCTAATCGGCTCCGTAAAAACATGACAAAATTGGATAAATGGGCGAAAAAAGAGGCCATCGAGTGTTATCGACTCTATGATGCTGACCTGCCGGATTACAAAGCCGCGATTGATCGCTATCGCGACTTTTTAGTGATCCAAGAATATGCGGCACCTAAGACGATCGCCCCAGAAAAGGCACGTCGGCGATTGCTGGATATGGTGCGTGCTGCCATTGCTGTCACAGGTGTTGATGCGAATAAAGTTGTGCTCAAAACGCGTGAGAAGCAAAAAGGGAATAATCAATACCAAAAGCTGTCAGGTGCCGCGCATACTATGACCGTACAGGAATACGGTGTAACACTTGAGGTTAATCTTTATGACTACCTCGATACCGGCTTGTTTCTCGATCATCGCTACACGCGTCGACTAATTGGCGAGAAAGCGGCTGGAAAAGATGTACTTAACCTGTTTGCTTATACGGGAAGTGCATCGGTACATGCAGCGGTCGGTGGTGCACGGTCAACGACCACCGTGGATATGTCGAAAACGTATCTTGCGTGGGCTGAGCGCAATATGAAGCTTAACGGAATGGTCGGGCGTCAGCATCAGTTTGAACAGGCCGACTGCTTGCAGTGGATAGAGCAATCGGACCAACAATTTGATCTTATTTTTGTTGATCCACCGACTTTCTCTAACTCGAAGCGGATGCAGACAACCTTTGACGTGCAACGCGATCACATCGATTTACTATTGGCTCTCAAAGCACGGTTGCGCCCTGGGGGCGAAATTATTTTCTCTAATAACAAACGCCACTTTAAGATGGATCTTGAGCGATTGGCCGATGCCGGACTTAATGCAGAAAATATGAGTAAGCGTTCGATCCCAGAAGACTTTGCACGCAATCCCCATATTCACAATTGTTGGATTATTCAGCATCAGGACGTGGTTGCATGACACTCGTGTTATTCAGTACCGAAGGCTGTCATCTGTGTGAGCAAGCCTGGTCACTTTATCAATCACTCGGTTATCAAACGCCACTTGCAACCCAAGATATTGCCTTTGACGATACGCTCTTTGAGCGTTACGGCGTCACTATTCCGGTGATTGCAATTCGCAATCAAGCAGGAGAGGTGAGCGCAGAGTTAGGCTGGCCGTTTGATCACATACAACTACAAGCTTGGTTATCGCAAAATGGCATTAATTAAAATTACCGCTGCGCAGTTAGCGTATGGCGACAATCCATTGTTAGACAAAACAGACTTCATTCTCCAGCCCGGAGAGCGTGTTTGTTTGGTTGGACGTAATGGCGCAGGCAAGTCTACGTTGATGAAGGTCATCGACGGACAAGTGCAACTTGATGATGGCACTATTCAAAGTCAATCCGAGCTTAAAGTCTCACGACTGGAGCAAGATCCACCTCGAGATAGCCCAGGCTCCGTGTTTGACTATGTCGCGGAAGGGCTTGCCGATGCAGGCGATAAGCTCAAGCAATACCATCAACTGATCGCAACGATCGAAACCGATCCTAGCGATCGAAACATCGCCGAGCTGGCAAAGGTACAAGAAGCGCTAGATCATGCCGATGCGTGGCGCTTTGATAACCAAATTATGGTGGTTCTTGGCGCCCTTGGGCTGGATGGTAATACCGCGCTCAATGCGTTGTCAGGTGGCTGGCAGCGCAAGGCAGCATTAGCCCGGGCACTGGTTTGCGAGCCCGATGTATTGCTCCTCGACGAGCCGACTAACCATCTTGATGTATCGACCATTCTGTGGTTAGAGCAATTTTTGAAAGACTTTCGGGGCGCGATCGTATTTATCTCACACGATCGTTCGTTCATCGGCGCCATGGCAACACGCATTGTCGACTTAGATCGCGGTAAGCTGACATCCTGGCCGGGGAATTATCAAGCCTACCTTGATGGTAAAGAAGAGGCACTACGGGTTGAAGCTGAGCAAAACGCTGAGTTTGATAAAAAACTGGCCCAAGAAGAATCATGGATTCGTCAAGGTATTAAAGCACGTCGTACTCGTAATGAGGGAAGGGTGCGAGAACTGAAAGCGTTACGTCAAGAGCGCGCTAACCGCTTAGAGTTACAAGGTAACGCCAACTTGCAACTGGATGATGCAACGCGTTCAGGAAAAATTGTTTTTGAAGCTGAAAACGTGACATTCACTTATCAAGATGAACCGTTAATTAAACCGCTGAGCTTTACGGTGATGCGTGGTGATCGCATCGCGCTAATCGGCCCCAACGGATGCGGAAAAAGCACACTGCTAAAACTGATGCTAGAGACGCTGACGCCCGACAGTGGCTCTTTACATGTTGGCACCAAGCTGGATGTGGCCTACTTTGACCAATACCGCGAAAAACTCGATCCGGAAAAGACCGTGATTGATAACTTGGCGGGAGGAAAAACAGAAGTTGAAGTCGGTGGGCGTAAGCGCCACGTGATGGGGTACCTGCAAGATTTCTTGTTCCATCCACGACGTGCACAAACCCCGGTAAAAGCCCTATCGGGAGGAGAGAAAAATCGCTTACTGTTAGCCAAACTGTTCCTCAAGCCTGCGAATCTCTTAGTGCTTGATGAGCCAACAAACGATTTGGACATTGAGACGTTAGAGCTGCTGGAAGACTTACTCTCTCAGTTCCAAGGAACCTTGTTGTTAGTCAGTCACGATCGACAGTTTGTTGATAATACGGTGACCCACAGTTGGATATTTGAAGGGGACGGCACGATCAATAAGTTTGTGGGTGGCTATCACGATGCGCAGCAACAACGTGAGCAATACCTCAAAGCGATTACCCCAAATGATAAAGGTACCCCATCAAACCGTCACGCTGATACGGAACAAAAGACGGCAAAACCGAAAAGTAAACCGCGGAAGCTTTCGTACAAATTACAGCGTGAATTGGAAGGTTTACCTGCGCAGCTTGAAGCATTAGAAAACGAAATTGAAGTCTTGCAATCAGAGATGAATGACCCTGAGTTTTTCTCGAAAAGTCAGGAGATTACTCAGCCTAAACTTACTCGATTGGCAGAGGCGGAACACGAGCTTGAGCAAGCGTTTGAACGTTGGGAAGCCTTGGAGGCAATGCAACAAGAGAGTGAGTGACGGTGTCACTTTTGGGGGGAGATGACTCACAGTTTGTCTTTTACAGCAGCGATAGTGCTTGATTAAAAAATGTTCATGATCGAAGCTGTAGTTGATGCTTCATAAAAACGTCATGGACGGGAGCATTCTTGCGAATAGCAAGCGCAGCATTGAACAAGATGGAATGAAGAGGGCGACCCTATGAAAAGACAGAAGCGAGATCGTTTGGAACGCGCACAGTCAAAAGGCTTTCAAGCGGGAGTAAACGGTCGATCGTCTGAGATATGTCCTTACCAACAAACTGATGCAAGAAGCTACTGGCTTGGCGGATGGCGCGAAGGCAGAACAAGTAAATCAGAGATGATGAAGTAGTCCATTTCCGTAATATGTTTGGCCTTATCTTATGATAAGGCCTTTTTAATACCCACCTAACGCACTATAACTTTATAAA
>NZ_MUFI01000076.1:0-6304 GCF_001996265.1 Salinivibrio sp. MA440 | reverse complement strand
GCCAGTTGATTGTGGCGAGAACGAACAGCTTTCTAGATACGTGTTTTGACTGAAAAGTGAAGACACACCAAATTTTGCTTGGCGACCATAGCGCTTTGGACCCACCTGACTCCATGCCGAACTCAGTAGTGAAACGAAGCAGCGCCGATGGTAGTGTGGGGTCTCCCCATGTGAGAGTAGGACATCGCCAGGCTTTGATTATAAATTGCACCTATTGCTTGCGATTTTTGATAGCTGCGATGCTCATGTATTGGTATACATTGTGCGTCTCGCTTCATAACTCTCTGCGCATAGCTTGCAATTTAATCATCAAAGCGGATACGCGTAAGACTTTGATGAGTAGAGACACAAAGCCCCGACCTAACGGTCGGGGCTTTTTGTGTTTAAAAACGATGAAATGTCAGGGGTTAGTGAGCAGATCGCTTAGCTCTGTTTACTATGCTCTGTTTTATTATCGCGTATTTGCTCGTCTCATTGCGACATAGCACAAAAAAGCCTCTCTATAATAGAGAGGCTTTTGTCGTTTTAACCAGTGTCGTTTTAACCAATATTGACGGATTAAATGGAATTTTTGTCTATCAGATCCTGAGTACGCTCGGCTGGCTCGTCAAGTCCGAGCTTCTTATAGGCTGTTAGCATCAGAGGCAAAGAAGCTTTAGCGGCTTCAGTGTCAGGGAAGTCTCGTTGTAAGGCCTGGCAACGGTTAACGGCTGCAACCCAAGCTTCACGACGAATATAGTAGTCGGCGGCGGCTAACTCGTATTGAGCTAAACGATTTTTTAACGCGATCATACGTGCCTTTGCATCAGCAGCATACTCGCTATTGGGATAGCGTTCGAGTAAGCGGCGAAAATCAGCAAATGCTTTACGAGCCGGCTGAGGGTCACGGTCATTGCGCTCCATACGGAGAATGTCGTGGATTAGGCTACGATCTTGTGCCATATGGACGAGGCCTCGCATATAGGCAACCCAGTCACTTTCGGCATGAGCGGGGTGCATACGCATAAAGCGATCAATGGTTGCTTCGGCCAAGGCCAGATCGTCATTTTTATAATAAGCATAGATAAGATCCAGTTGCACTTGATCGGAATAAGCACCAAACGGATAGCGAGAGTCCAATGCCTCAAGCTTTTCAATGGCTGTTATCCATGCCCCTTTGTTTAACTGCGCTTCAGCATCCTGATACAGTTTGGATGGCGGATCGTCTTGGACAACTTGACTGTTGCTTGAGCAACCGACGAGTACAGAGGCTGCGAGTAGCGCAGTAAGGGTTAGGCGTTTCATGGGTTATCGCACTTCCTTGAAAAGTTTTTATGCCATCTGGATTACGGTCACAGCGGCAAACAGATACAATGTCATTATCCCGGCTATTTTATCCAGTGATAGGCGACTATAGCAAAAGGCGTTTACCGGCGATATGCCGAGCGCCACGATAGCGACTGTTGCGAGGGTTTAGTCATAGAAATCACAGAAAAGTTCGGTATGGCACAACAGATAGAATTATCCCATCAGATCCAAGAACACCAAATGGGTCAGCGACTCGATCAAGCGATCGCAGAGCTGTTTCCCGATTACTCTCGCTCTCGGATCAAAACATGGATTCAAGCAGGGCAAGTCTCACTCGATGGTATGGCGGTAGACAAGCCTCGTCAGAAAGTCATGGGCGGGGAGCAGGTTGAGATTGCCACAGAGATTGAAGATGACGATCGCTGGCTACCCCAAGAGATACCGCTCGACGTCGTCTATGAAGATAATGACCTCTTGGTGATTAATAAACCTGCTGGGCTTGTGGTGCATCCAGGTGCCGGCTGTCCGGATGGAACACTATTGAATGGTTTACTTCACCGTTATCCTGATATCGGGGATGTACCGCGTGCAGGGATAGTGCATCGTTTGGATAAAGATACCACGGGCCTAATGGTGGTTGCGAAAACGATCCCCGCGCAGACCCGACTGGTACGCGCGCTACAAAAACGTAAAATCACGCGTGAATACGAAGCGATTGCGATTGGCAATATGACCGGTGGTGGCATGGTGGACAAACCGATAGGCCGCCATTCAACAAAACGGACTCATATGGCCGTCCAAGAATTAGGGAAGCCTGCGATAACCCATTATCGGGTTGCAGAGCATTTCCGGGGTCATACACGGTTACGTTTGCGACTAGAGACGGGGCGGACTCACCAAATCCGAGTGCATATGGCGTATTTAAATCATCCTCTGGTAGGGGACCCGCTTTATGGCGGTAAGGCAAAGCCTCCACGTCAAGCCGGCGAGATCTTGGTTCAGACGCTAAGGCAGTTCAAGCGCCAAGCATTACATGCCGCCATGTTACGTCTTGACCATCCGATCACGGGTGAGCAAATGGAATGGCATGCCCCGATCCCCGACGATATGGTCGCATTGACGGAGCATTTACGTAGCGACCAAGCAGAAAACGGAGAAGACGAGTACTAATGGATTACCTCCAACCTGATTGGCCGGCTCCTGATAATATCGGTGCACTTACCACAACTCGTGAAGGGGGAGTGAGCCAGGGCGTGTTTGCGGGTTGGAATCTTGGTATGCATGTGGGTGATGATCCAGATGCCGTGCAAAAAAATCGTCTTGCTCTAGCCGGTATGGTTCACGGAGAACTGACTTGGCTTGAGCAAGTTCATGGGACTGAGGTCGCACGGCTGCCACATCAAGACACACATCCCAAAGCCGATGCAGCATTTACAGATACCGTCGGACAAGTTTGTACGGTCATGACCGCTGATTGCTTACCGGTACTTTTTTGTAGCCATGATGGTTGCCAAGTCGCGGCGGCACATGCCGGGTGGCGAGGGCTATTAAATGGTGTTTTAGAATCAACCCTCGCTTTATTTGCGCAACCAGAACGCTGTTTTGTTTGGTTGGGGCCGGCAATTGGTCCACAAGCTTTTGAAGTCGGTGAAGATGTTTATCAGGCATTCATCTCGTATTCTTGGCAGACCAAGGCCGCTTTTTCACCTCGAGGGTCAGACAAGTATTTGGCTGATCTCTATGCGCTTGCAAGGCAACGACTGATAGCTACTGGCGTGACCGCGATTTATGGGGGATCGCTATGTACCTACCAGCAAGGCGATCAATTTTATTCCTATCGCCGAGATGGACAAACGGGGCGGATGGCAACGTGTATCTGGCGAATGAAATAAAGTCGTCTTAGATGCTTGAAAAATACCTGCATCGTGCCCATTTATTCATCAACTAAAGGTGTTAAGTGGGAGGAACTAACGATGCGCCTTGACCGTTTTACCAGTAAGTTTCAAATTGCCATTTCTGATGCGCAATCACTCGCGTTAGGGCGAGACCATCAATATATTGAACCCGTTCACTTGATGACCGCACTCCTGAATCAAGATAGCAGTGCGATTCGTCCGCTATTAACCATGCTGAACGTGGATGTGAGCCAACTGCGCTCTAGCCTTTCTGAGTTATTGGATCGCGTCCCTCAAGTCACAGGCACGGGCGGTGAGGTTCAGCTTTCGAATCATCTGGGTAACTTATTTAACCTTTGCGATAAGATCTCACAAAAGCGTAAAGACAAATATATCTCTTCTGAGCTTTTTGTCTTAGCTGCGGTAGAAGATAAAGGGCCGCTTGGGGAGCTATTGCGCAGCCATGGCCTGACATCACAAAAAGTTGAACAAGCGATAGAAAAAGTCCGTGGCGGTCAGCAAGTCGATGATCCCAACGCCGAAGAAAACCGGCAGGCGTTGGAGAAATTTACTCTGGATCTGACCGAGCGTGCTGAGCAAGGCAAACTGGATCCTGTTATCGGCCGTGATGATGAAATTCGCCGGACCATCCAAGTGCTACAGCGTCGTACCAAAAACAACCCCGTCCTGATTGGTGAGCCTGGTGTAGGCAAAACCGCGATTGTAGAGGGGTTAGCCCAGCGTATTGTGAATGGTGAGGTACCGGAAGGTTTGCGCCGTAAACGCGTGCTTTCTCTCGATATGGGGGCGCTAGTCGCTGGGGCTAAATACCGTGGGGAGTTTGAAGAGCGACTAAAAGCGGTATTAAATGAACTGGCGAAAGAGGAAGGTAATGTCATCCTCTTTATTGATGAACTTCATACCATGGTCGGGGCCGGTAAAGCTGAAGGGGCCATGGATGCCGGGAATATGCTCAAACCTGCCTTGGCACGGGGCGAGCTTCACTGTGTGGGCGCAACGACACTTGATGAATACCGCCAATATGTAGAGAAAGATGCGGCATTAGAACGTCGCTTTCAAAAAGTATTGGTGAATGAGCCGAATGTAGAAGACACGGTCGCCATTCTGCGCGGATTAAAAGAGCGTTACGAGCTGCACCATGCGGTAGAAATTACCGATCCGGCCATCGTCGCCGCAGCCAGCTTGTCACATCGCTACATTGCCGATCGCCAGTTACCCGATAAAGCCATTGATCTTATTGACGAAGCGGCGTCCAGCATTCGGATGCAAATTGATTCGAAACCCGATTCGTTAGATCGCTTAGAACGACGCATTGTCCAACTTAAAATTGAACAACAAGCACTAGAAAAAGAAGAAGATAGTGCGAGTCAAAAGCGTTTAGAGACATTGCGTGACGAGCTAGAGGCAAAAGAGCGTGATTATGCCGAGCTCGAAGAGGTCTGGAACACAGAAAAAGCCGCTGTATCTGGAGCTCAACATATAAAAGCTGCTTTAGAGCAAGCACGAACTGACATGGAGATAGCGCGGCGAGCCGGGGATTTAAGCCGAATGTCAGAACTACAGTATGGCAAAATTCCTGACTTAGAAAAGCAGCTCGATCTTGCTAGCCAAGCAGAAATGCAGGAAATGACTTTATTGAAAAACCGAGTCACAGAGGCTGAGATCGCAGATGTTATCGCACGGCAGACAGGGATCCCTGTTTCTCGTATGCTGGAAAGCGAAAAAGAAAAGCTACTTAAAATGGAATCAGCCTTGCACCAGCGGGTGATAGGTCAAGATGAAGCGGTCGGTGCCGTCGCCAATGCCATTCGGCGTAGCCGAGCCGGACTGGCGGATCCGAATCGCCCGATTGGCTCCTTCCTTTTCCTTGGGCCGACAGGGGTGGGTAAAACTGAGTTGTGTAAGTCGCTGGCCGAATTCATGTTCGATAGCCGTGATGCTATGGTTCGGATAGATATGTCTGAATTTATGGAAAAACACTCGGTAGCACGCTTAGTTGGCGCGCCTCCTGGTTATGTTGGATATGAAGAAGGGGGCTATCTTACTGAAGCGGTTCGTCGTCGTCCCTATTCGGTAATTCTACTTGATGAGATAGAAAAAGCGCATTCTGATGTATTCAACATCTTGTTGCAGGTACTCGATGATGGGCGTTTAACGGATGGTCAGGGGCGAACGGTTGATTTTCGAAATGCCGTCGTCATCATGACCTCCAATCTGGGTTCAGAACAAATCCAAGCACACTTTGGTGAACTGGATTATGCAGGCATGAAGCAAACAGTGATGGAGGTGGCGGCGAATCATTTCCGACCGGAGTTTATTAACCGTATTGATGAAGCCGTTGTGTTCCATCCACTGGTTGAAGAGCATATAAAAGAAATCGCTGGCTTGCAGATGCAAGAGCTTGCCCGACGAATGGCAGAAAAAGATTTCAAATTGGAGATTTCCGAAGCCGCGCTTGCCAAGGTTGCTCAAAGCGGGTTTGATCCTGTCTACGGAGCGCGTCCACTTAAACGGGCTATCCAACAGACAATCGAAAACCCACTGGCGCAACAAATCTTGAGTGGGGAACTGGTCCCAGGTCAGCCCGTTTGGCTTGATGTTGAGAATGACCATGTCATTGCAAAACAAGGCTAACCCAGCCCTATCAGGCAAAAGCCACTATTTTTGGTGGCTTTTTTCTTGGTTTGACTCAAAAACGCTTAGGAATAATGCAAATTGTTGGGTTTTTGCGCGCCTGAGATCTTTTTATCAAAAACCCCTTGCGCCAAAAAATTACCTCTCTATAATGCGCTCTCGTTGGCACGGCAAGCCGAGCTAACAACGGCAATACAGACAAGCAAAACAAAATGCTTGACTCAATGCCAAAGTGGCGTATTATGCCACTCCCGCTCAACGATGAGCGGCGCTCTTTAACAATTTGACCTATGCAATCTGTGTGGGCACTCGTTGAGAATAGACAAAAAGATTTATTCGATGAACTGAGTGACCAATACGAAACAACGTTTACGTTGTTCGGCACAGTCAATTCGTTTGTCTCGCAAGAGACGAACAAAACAGTATTTATCGAGCCGTTTGTCTTTTCTTTGGAAAAGCAAACACCA
>NZ_MUFI01000075.1:0-6907 GCF_001996265.1 Salinivibrio sp. MA440 | reverse complement strand
ATTTTAAATAAATATAACGCCCGGCTCACGCGCCGGTTTGGAGCCGCGAAGCGGCGGAAAATCGGTCGCTGTGCAGCCGATTGTTATGTTCTTCCTGACGTGCTAGATTGTGTATGGAAACCGAAATCGATACACATAGGTGCGACATGAGAACGAACATCGTCATAGACGACCAGTTGATGGCAGAAGCTCTCAAAGCCTCCGGCTACGAAACCAAAAAAGAGGCTGTTGAGCAAGGTCTAAAACTTCTAGTTCAGCTTAGCAAGCAGCAGGAAATTCGAAAACTGCGAGGCAAAATCAAGTGGGAAGGCGACCTGGATGAAATGCGGGGCGCCGGATGATATTGGTGGATACCAGTGTATGGATCGACTATTTCAACGGAGTCAAAAACCCGCACACTGACCTGCTGGATGCCTCAATAGTCCACGGATCCGTCGCTATCGGCGACCTCATATTTCTGGAAATCCTTCAAGGCATCCGCAACGACAAACACTATCGTCAGACCAAACAGAGCCTGCTCTCGCTGGAGCAGTATGAAATGTTTGGCAAAGACATGGCACTTGTTTGCGCTGACAATTATAGGGCACTTCGCAAAAAGGGCATCACAATCCGAAAAACTGCCGACGTGATCATCGCGACTTTCTGCATAGAGAAAAAGCTACCTTTGCTGTTTTTGGATCGCGACTTTATCCCCTTTGTTGATCATCTTGGGCTTGAGCCTGCCCTCAGAGAAACATAACGCTTTACTCACCGGAAAATGACGAGCGTCAGCGAGTTATTTTTCCAATGCAGTAAATTGTTAAGTTTTTTCACCCCAGACTTCAAATTTATTGTCATGTATGACAATCGCTTGTGTGTTGCTAATGGGGCAAAGATCTATTTCGTCCTTATAACTAGAAATGATTTTCTCGACTGACTCTTTGAATGGGAAGTTTGTATGGTGAGGAACCGGATAAAAATCAATCATTCCTAATGATGAAAACGTGCCAATGTTCGGCGCGGCAGTGAAATCATCCATTTCTTTTACATACTCAATAYTGCGTGAAAGCACAATGGAACCAGCAGACTCACCAATATACATTTTCCCTGAATTTACTTGTTCAGATATAACTGTGTCCGCGCCTGTTCTTTTCAGCTCTTGAAGGAGAAAGAAGGTATTACCACCAGTAACATAGATATAGTCATTCTTTTTGAGCGTACTATCTATTTTTTCTTTGGTTGCCGTTGAAATTTCAAGTTCGTCAACAATTAGCCCGCGTTCTTCAAGGGCCTTTTTGCCAGCATCCACATAAAATGTAACATCTTCGACAAGACTCGCCGTAGGTATGAATGTAACAGTTTTTCCTGCGCATTTTTCCTCGGCGAACTCCACGAATAAATCTGCCACATCCACGAAAGATGAAGTTAAAAAAATCTTTTTCATTACATTTCCTTTCTTCCCGAACACTTTTCTAGAAACTTAACGCCCGCTTAAGGGGTGAGTGAATGTGTGCCCAAATTGTAGCGAAGCGAAAATGGCACACGTTTACGAATCCCTCTTGAAGCGTTTGTATGGATAATCTCACCCGTATTTGGGTAAAGTGAGACCCAGGCTTTAGCTGCAACTAAAGCTTTCTAATGTGCAGTTCGATTGAACGCTGGCTCCTCTGTCGAGAGACCGATAACAAACATGAACGCACCTTAGAACTCCAAGCACCAAACTCGAATACTCGACTGGGTCTCGAACCCGTATTACGCAAACAAGAGTTAGCTTATTATGAATACTGCATCCAATCAAAACATCTACATCAGCGTCGATACCGGCAAAGCGCAACTCGACATCTACGTCAGACCAACTGCGCACTTCTTCTCTGTGCCAAACACTGATAAAGGCATTAAAGATGCATTGAAAATCATCAAGCCATATCAGCCTGAGCGCATCATCATTGAAGCCACTGGCCGATTAGAAATGCCCTTTGTGATCGCGTGTATTGAAGCCAATTTACCCATCGTACGCGCCAACCCTGTGCACATTAAACGCTTCGCCGGCGCCATTGGCCGAAGAGCGAAAAATGACCGGTTAGATGCTGAGTTAATCGCACATTATGGCGACGCCATTAAGCCTGAAATCACCATTATCAAGGCGGAAAATATACGTTTAATGAGTGATTTAGTCATCAGGAGAAACCAGCTCCTATCTATGCAAACGATGGAAAAGAACCGCTTGCAGATACTGCCCAAAACCTTGCATTCAACCATCAAACCCATGCTCACTGCGATAAAAAATCAAATCACCAACATCGAACAAAAACTCGTGAAGTTGATTGAAGTATGCCCTGAATATCAGACTAAAAATACGCTCTTACAAAGCGTGCCTGGCATTGGCAGCATTGCGGCAGCATCTATCATCAGTAACGTCCCTGAGCTGGGCTATATAACTAACAAACAAGCGGCATCACTCATTGGTGTTGCACCCGTGACAAAAGAAAGTGGGCGATATAAAGGCAAACGAGTGATCCAAGGTGGACGTGCTCAAGTTCGTACCGTGTTGTATATGGCGATGATGTCTGCGATGCAATGTAATCCTGTTTTTAAAGCGACGTATACCCGATTAGTCGCCGCTGGAAAGCCGAAAAAAGTCGCCATTATTGCCTGTGTGCGCAAGATGGTAGTGATCTTAAATTCGATGCTCAGAGACGGCGTGATGTGGGATAAAAATCTCGCTAAAATTTAGGATTGACGACATACTCGTTTGTTATGCAACTGGAACCCCGTCAAAACAGATTACTGCATAAAGATAACGACCTTCTTGAGTAGACGCCCAAATTTCGCCGTTTTTCCCAAGAGATTTTTTTGCATAACCATGTTCTGAAAGCCACTGAAGTGACTCTTTAACTTGAACTCGAGTCAAACTAGTTTCTTTTGATATTCCTGAAACATAGCGCCACGTATATTCGTGGCTTTGTAAAGACTCTAAAACAGATTTAGCATTGTCAGGGACTAGATTAACATTAGGTACCTGAGATTCGGTTTCGTCAAACAAATCAGTAGGAGATTCTATTTCCTTTTCTAATACCGCTTTGATCTGCTCTTCTCTAAGTTGTGCTTCAACGCCAGCTGCTTTAAAACTTTTGAATTTATCCAGATTCGCGAATACTAAGCCGAGAAATCCTGCTGCAATGGTTAATCCCATTTCGGCAGGCTTACTATTGTAGCCAAAGTAAATAGAAACCCCGAGTAAGACGAAAGCAGATACCATTTCCAAAACTTTATTTGATTCAATCTTCATTGCTTGATGACCTACTCCGATTTCAATTAAGTTACATAACGCCCAACTCAGCGGGCAAATTGAGCGCAGCGAAATTTGATCCGCTGCAGTTGCTTGTTAGCTGCCTTTAAGTGCAGCCTCGACTTCCAAATATAATTCATCAGTTGTATCACATATTTCAGACGCTTCTGCAGTCATACCCCAAAACTCATCGCAATAGATTTCAATTGCGATCAGCAAATGTTCCGCAGCCAAACGCAGATCTACGCTATTTGCAGGAATTTGCAACCCTTTATTTGTGCGTGCAAAGTACAATGACTCTTCTCTGAGCGATGAATACTTACCAGATTCATAACCCTCAAATATCTCTTTTGCTCTTTCAGCACCTATGCTTTTTGCAATGCGATCACCAATTAAGTAAATAGGGTCAACCGAGATTTCGTGCTTTTTGGCATGATGGAAAAGAGGATCTTTACCACGTTTTACTTTTTCTCGCTCATCTCCCCACGCACGCATGTGACCTGCTTTTATCTTAGCGATTTCTTCAAATATCGTGATAGATAAAAAAAGAGAAGGCGCAAAGCTACCGTTCATGAATAACGAATATGATGCGCGTATTAAATCGCAAACGTGAGCAACAGCAGCATTGTACTCGTCACGACCATGTAATCCGGTATATTCATCTGAAACGACTAAGGATGCTTCATGCGCTATGTGGAATCCCTTTTTCTCCAAGTTGCCTCCCGTGCAGCTAACATTGTATTAAGCATTTCCATTTACAGCTAGGAGCCTCCTTTCCTCATCCATCCTCAGCATTTCTTTACCTTTTTCCATTTGTTCATCAGTAGGGTCAGGTAACTCTTCGAACCATTTAGACCATCGACTTGCTATTGCATTGATAGACACCTCATCGGTGAGCCCACGGTGTAATTGGCCTTTAATAAGAGAAAATAGCTCCGGCGCTAACTCTTTCTCATCCATAAACCTCTTAAAGACCCAGAGGTATATATCTACCAATTCAAGACCAGTGCTATCAGTACCAGCGGTACACGAAATAGGCGTTTCCGGCATACCACTAAAATCAATTTTAGGGAGCCCCGGACCGTTAACCAAAGGAAGACCTCTCCCTTTTGCGTAAAAATCTGAGAGTTTCTTTTGCGCAGTATTAAACTGTGATTGCTGATCAACAATTATTTGTGACGCTGTCTTCCCGTTCTTTAGCAATCTAGATGCGATGCCGTGCATCACTGATTGAAAGCCAATCAGGTTGGGCGTTATTTGTAATAGATCCTTCTTGTTTTTTACGTTGTAATATATTTCGTCTGGATTCGCAGCAGCCCACGTTAAGGAGTCAGTGATAACTTGACGAGACCGCTCATCAAGTAAGCTGTCGACTCTAGATATTAGCGTATTACATATATCTACTAAGGAGGCATTAGCTTCATTGGTTTTTAGATTTATTCTAGCTGCCCATGCCGCCTTCAATAGCTCCTCATCAAACAATGAGGCTAATTTTAAAAGTAATACATACCGCATTGGGGTCCAATAAGACGTCCAAGGGACTGCTGGGTTCACACCCTGATCAAATACTTGGTCAAAAAAACTAATAAGAGCGTGATCGACTTTAGCCACGCGATAAATATCAAACCGGAGATCATAGCGTTTTCTCAATGATTCAATATCTTTGACTATTGTTACTAATTTTCCATTGCCAAGCTCAGATGCATGAAGCCTCTTAACCCCAAGCTTCTTTCTGATTTTCTTTACTCTACCTTCTGCAGCTGCATCCAAATTTATTTTACTCGACAATACGCCGTAATAGAGTATTGGCTGGGCCTCATCAAAAAGATTCGGGCCAGTGTGTCCACTTTCATCCACATAAAAATACAAGCTCTATTCTCCATACTTACTTTAGATGCTTAACGCATGCAGCATGCGTGGCTTTGTAGTGGAGGCGAAGCCGCAACGAAAAAGACGTCGCCGTGCCTGGCCTTGTTATACGCTTAGTCACTAATCATTGCACAACTTCAAGCATTTCATCATAATGAACCTCATCGACTTCTTGAAGCCAAGCAAAAATATCACCAATCACATTTTGACTTTCACCAACAAGGTTTTCCGAAGATTCCTCATTAATCTCAATAACAATACTATGAGAATATTTATTGATGAATCGGTAAATCTTTTCCTTTGTCGCTTCATCCGTAACTTCGCAACCCTTCAGACCACGATCCATTAACTGGGCAATATCACTTCGATACTTTGGAAACTTGAAGCTAAAGAAAGATTCAAGCAATTTCCTCGCAAGATTAGCCGTCAAGAATGCCTCATCCCGTGATAATTCTGGGCTATTTCTGTATGCATAGAGCTTTGAAAAAATGTAATGGTATTCTGAGTTGTAGTTCACTAAGCTGGGATCAGCGTCTTTGAATGTCGAATGACGGGGAATTGCTGTTGACGCCTCAATGGTATAAAAGAACGCACTTGGTTCTTTAGGTGGATGCTTTCTTTTCCTATTACGGTTTACCCCTTCAAACCAATCTCTAATTAATTTAAAGTAGGTGAAATTGTGTGTAAATACAAATAATTGCTTTGCTTTATCACAATTACTTCTAAGGAACGAATATGCATGGAACAGGTGGTTTGAATCAAAGCTTGATACTGGATCATCGACTACAACAATAGTGTTCTCTATTTTGTTGTCGTTTTCTTTTAGCTTGGTTATAAAGTAAACGAACGCAATGGCAGTTTTCTCACCTTCACTCAGATTCCCTTCCACCAGATCGGTATCATTCCGAAGTATTTCATAACCCTTTTTTTCCGGATTAAAATGAAGAGTTATTTCACTGCGACCAAGAAACTTGTGGAGCGATTCGTTAAACTGATCAGCCCCCAAACCTTCATTTGACAGCGACTCTTCAAGAGTTCGAATTTCGGTATTTCTATTATTTATCGCTCTTTTTAAATCATTGTTTTCGGCTGCGCGTTTAGCAACCTCAACTTTCTTGTCGTGGTAACCAAAATCCTTTACTTCAGTGGTTACATAATGAAGCTCAAGCTGTTTCTTGGCTTTGTCTGTTTCTTCTTTAAAGTTGGCTGATTTGTGATTGTGTTTTTCAACAGTTGCACTAATAGCGGCCATGGCATCATTGAAAGTTTGTATGGACGATTCTTTGATAGCCTCTATTGAACGATCTGTTTCAAGCGGATTTTCAGTCTTTTTCTTCAGGGCAGTGTGCCAAGCTGATATTTCTTCGTTCAGGTCTATAATAGCTTTTTCCAAATCTGCACAGGCTTCACTGTATTTCTTTTTAAGTTCTTCGTAAAAGTCACCTGCCGCAGGAAGCATTGGAGCTTGTATGTATTGACCTGAAAGCCAGCTATCAGCCTTTACARGCCGCTCTTGGAAGGCTTTATAATCATTATTGAAATGGGCCTCAAGCCGTTTGATCCGCTCTTCAGTGATGGTGTTACCGCAAAATTCACATTGGTTTGTATCGTGACGCTTGTGAAGAGAAAGGCCGGTCTCCACCCAAGATTTTATATCTCCATGCTCAACAAACCGTTGAATGGTTTTGCTCACCACACTGGTATTTAGAAGATCATCAAGGCGATCTTTCGCCTTGGAAAAAGTTTCCTTACTTATGCTCTGTTTAGTGA
>NZ_MUFI01000074.1:0-6968 GCF_001996265.1 Salinivibrio sp. MA440 | reverse complement strand
AACATACCTAATATGAGTTGTAAATAAATAACTAGAACAATTGCGGTATCCATTCGTGTACTTGATGCACGAATTCTAGGATTAAACAATCTTCGGTAAACTAAATAAGTCAGACCAATAAAGCATAATACACCAAAGAAGCCGCCTGCTCCCATGGCAATTAACTGTTTAGCTTGTAGGGTAATGCCTAACATATGCCACACTTCGTAAGGTATAACTAATCCACCAAAATGACCGAAAAAAATGCCAATAATACCTATGTGAAACAGATTACTTGCTACTCGAAAATGTTTATTTGAGAGCATTTGACTTGAACCGGTTTTCCATGTGTATTGATCTTTATCATAACGAATCAAGCATCCTAAAAAAAACACAACAGATACTATATATGGATAAATACCGAAAACTAACATATCGATAAAGTTCATAGCTAGACCTCTTTTGGTTGAGTGGCTGATGCTGTCTCATTCATTGACATCCAATTTACTGGCACTTCCTGATCTTTGCGTTGATTCTCAGTTGGCCGATGCTGATTGGTTGGACATCCACCGTTAACGCTATCACCACCAAAAGTAACAGCCTCTTCTTCCCATACTTTATCTAATTCTTTAGGTGTATGATCTTCTTTTTCATTTTTAACCTGCTCTCGAAGTTCTGAGATATTAACTTTCGCACCACATAAATCCAACAGTCCCCACATTAAACTCGCATACCCTGATTCACGCTTTTCTAAACGAACAGCGAGTAAACTTAAAACGGGAATAATATCTTCTATCCAACCAATTCCTTGCTCACCTTGCGTTGACGAAAACTCAAGAAATAGAGGGAGATGATCAGGCAATTCATTATGCGCAATTTCAAGCCCTGCTTTTTCATACTGAGCGAGTAAGTCGACCATAGCTTGGCCTCGATCTCGTGATTCACCATGAATATGTTCATAAATTAATAAAGATAATGAGCGACCACGTTCAAACAACCCATCGTAGTCAGACTGCCAATCGAGTAATGGCATTTCACTGCATCGGTCTATAAAGGAAATAATCTCTTGTTTATTTCTCTTTGATAGAACACTAGATGTTACAATATCTATCAACTCATCTCGATATAATTCGATTTCTAACTCTGGATAATCTAGCAATCGACCAATTAGTGCAATAAGTTGTGAAGTATTATTTCCACTTTTTTGATTTGTCATTTTTCTTACTCCTGTATCTCTACGGGGATAACTTCACGCACCGTCTGGCTTTTACCACCAAATAGGTCAGTCTCGCCGGTCGAACACCCATTACCAAATGTAAAACCACAACCGCTTTTGATGTCGTAAGCATTTTCTGCATAACTAGTATGGCTAGTCGGGATTACGAACCTGTCTTCGTAATTTGCAAGCGCCATGACCTGATACATTTCTTCAATTTGTGCCTGAGTTAGTTTAACTGCGTCGAGAACTTCAAAATTTTCCTCACACTCAACTTGTTGACTACGCTTATACTCACGCATTGCCATCAATCGCTCAAGTGACCGTATAACAGGTTGTTCTTCACCTGCAGTTAGCAAATTAGCAAGATATTTTATCGGAATACGTAATGACTTTAGGTCAGGAAGTACACTACTTTTCTCAATTTCTCCGGCTTCAACTGCGGATTGAATTGGCGATAAAGGTGGCACATACCAAACCATCGGCAAAGTACGATACTCTGGATGAAGCGGTAACGCGACTTCCCATTCCATAGCCATTTTATAAACTGGAGACTGTTGCGCGGCTTCAATCCAATTAGCAGCTATACCTTCTTTCTCAGCTTCAGCGATCACGGCCGGATCAAAGGGATCGAGAAATATATCTCTTTGCGCTTGATAAAGATCTTTATCATTCGGTACCGATGCCGCTTGCTCAATTTTATCAGCATCGTACAACATAACACCTAAGTAACGAATGCGGCCTACACATGTTTCAGAACAAATTGTTGGTTGCCCTGCTTCAATACGTGGATAACAAAAAATACATTTTTCTGACTTRCCCGTTTTCCAATTGTAATATATTTTTTTGTAAGGACACCCAGAGACACACATCCGCCATCCACGGCACTTATCTTGGTCAATAAGTACAATACCGTCCTCTTCACGTTTATAGATGGCACCACTTGGACAAGACGCAACACATGCAGGATTAAGACAGTGCTCGCATAAACGCGGTAAATACATCATAAACGTATTTTCGAACTGACCATAAATGTCTGCTTGGATTTGATCAAAGTTCTTATCTTTGCGACGTTTTTTGAATTCGGTACCTAAGATCTCCTCCCAGTTAGGCCCCCATTCAATTTTTTCCATCCGTTTTCCGGAAATCAGCGAACGGGGTCGCGCAACGGGCTGATGCTTACTTTCTCCCGCACGATGAAGGTGCTGATAATCAAAGTCAAATGGTTCGTAGTAATCGTCAATTTCAGGTAAGTCCGGGTTTGCGAATATATTAGCTAAAATCCGACGTTTCCCACCTTGTTTCGGCTCTAACTTTCCTTGCTTAGTTCGAATCCAACCACCGTTCCATTTTTCTTGATTTTCCCACTCTTTGGGATAGCCGATGCCAGGTTTAGTTTCAACATTATTAAACCACGCATACTCCATTCCTTCACGCGATGTCCATACATTTTTACAGGTAACCGAGCAAGTGTGACAGCCTATACACTTGTCGAGATTCAAAACCATGCCGATTTGAGCTCTAACTTTCATATTATTTCTCCACCTCGTGAAGATTTTCATCTAATACATCTTCACTGTCATCATCCAGCCAATCCACGCGATCCATTTTTCGAACTACTACAAACTCATCACGATTACAACCTACAGTGCCGTAATAGTTAAATCCGTAAGATTGTTGTGCATAACCCCCAATCATATGGGTTGGCTTCATAATTGCTCGAGTTACAGAGTTATGAATACCACCTCTAGTACCAGTTAGCTCGGAACCCGGTATGTTCACAATCCGCTCTTGCGCGTGATACATCATTCCCATTCCTTCGGGGACACGTTGAGAAACAACGGCTCTAGCAGCAATCGCACCATTTGCGTTAAATGCTTCGATCCAATCATTATCTTCAATGCCAGCCGCAGTCGCGTCTGTTTCTGACATCCAAATAATTGGTCCACCGCGTGATAGTGTCAGCATAAGTAAATTATCTGAATATGTGCTGTGAATCCCCCACTTCTGGTGTGGTGTAATCCAATTAAGCACAACTTCTTTATTGCCATTAGGCTTCATACCCTGCACATTTTGCGTGGTTTTCAGGTTGACCGGCGGCTTATAAAGACAGTGCATTTCACCAAAATCACGCATCCATTGGTGATCTTGATAAAATTGTTGCCGACCTGTAATCGTACGCCAAGGAATTAGCTCGTGAACATTGGTATACCCAGCATTGTAAGAAACATGCTCGTCTTCTAACCCGGACCAAGTCGGTGAGCTAATAATTTTACGTGGTTGCGCGACAATATCTCTAAATCGAAGTTTCTCTTCTTCTTTAGGCTTGGCTAAGTGAGTATGATCAAGACCGGTAACTTTACTAATTGACTCCCAAGCCTTGACAGCTACTTGTCCATTTGTCTCCGGCGCTAATGATAAAACGACTTCTGCTGCGTCAATGGCTGATTCAATTTTTGGTCTGCCTTGGTTAACACCTGGTTTAATGTGCTTTTTATTCAACTCACCTAAGAATTTAACTTCGTCTTGTGTATTCCAATTAATCCCCTTACCACCGTTTCCTAGTGTATCCAGGAGTGGTCCTAATGACGTGAACTTTGCATAGGTATTCGGATAATCTCGCTCCACCATCATCATATTTGGCGCTGTCTTGCCAGGAATGAGATCACACTCTCCTTTCCACCACGCCTTAATGTCGAATGGCTGGGCTAGTTCACCAGGAGTATCATGTTGCATAGGCACGGTGACAATATCTTGTTCTACACCTAAGTGTCCTTCGCACTGTTGGGAGAAAGATTTTGCAATCCCTTTGAAAATTTCCCAATCACTTTTTGATTGCCAAACAGGATCCACAGCTTTAGATAAAGGATGAATAAATGGATGCATATCGGACGTATTCAAATCGTCCTTTTCATACCAAGTTGCGGTAGGTAGAACAATATCTGAATACAAACAAGTTGTAGACATTCTGAAGTCTAGTGTAACTAAAAGATCAATCTTTCCTTCAGGTGCACTATCACGCCATTTTATATCTTCAGGCTTCTCTTCCCCTTCCTCGCCTAAGTCTTTACCAAGCAAGCCGTGCTTGGTGCCCAGAAGGTGACGAAGCATATATTCATGACCTTTCCCTGAAGATCCAAGTAAATTAGACCGCCAGATAAACATGTTTCGAGGATAGTTTTTTGGATTGTCAGGATCTAAACAGGCAAATTCTAAGCTTCCTGCTTTTAATTGATCCACCGTATAATCTACCGGATCTTGCCCTTGCTCATGTGCATCTCGGCACACCTTCAAGGGATTTTTACTCAACTGTGGCGCTGACGGCAGCCAACCCATGCGTTCTGCACGTGAATTAAAGTCTATGATCGAGCCCTCCCAATCTTTTTTATTAGATAAAGGAGAGACAATTTCACTCATATGTAGCTTTTCATAACGCCACTGATCAGAATGTGCATAAAAGAAGGATGTGCCATTCATATGACGAGGTGGGCGACTCCAATCCAAACCAAATGCTAAAGGCTGCCAACCTGTTTGTGGACGAAGTTTTTCTTGACCTACATAGTGAGCCCAACCACCACCGCTTTGTCCAATACAACCGCACATGATTAGCATATTGATTAAACCACGATAGTTCATGTCCATGTTGTACCAGTGATTCAAACCAGCACCGACAATGATCATGGAACGACCACGTGTTTTTGCTGCAGTGTCAGCAAATTCATTTGCAATTTTAGTCACATCATTTTGGGGAACGCCTGTTATTTGTTCCTGCCAAGCTGGCGTATAGGCAAGATTATCGCTATAGGATTGTGCGCAATTCGGATCATCATATCCATTGTCAACACCATAGTTAGCAAGCGTTAAGTCAAATACAGTAGTGACCCAAGCTTCCGACTTATCGGCAAGCTTGATCTTTTTAGCCGGGATACGATGCGTTGTTACTTCATCATGAACTGTATGTTGGAAGTAGCCAAGTTCATGTTCATTGCCCCCAAAATATGGGAAATTTACGGTAATAATCTCATCGTGATCATCTTTTAAGCTCAGGCGGAGTTTCACATCACGATTCGTTGCACCATCACGTTGCTCAAGATTCCATTTAGCATCGCGTTCCCCCCATCGATAGCCAATCGAGCCTTTCGGCGACGTGAGCATATTTGATGACTCATCAATTGCAATGGTTTTCCACTCGGGGTTATTGTCTTGTCCAGCTTTGTCATCCAAGTCACTCGCACGAAGGAACCTCCCTTGCTGCAGACCTCCTTTTTCGGACGGTTCCAACATGACGAGCATTGGCATATCCGAATAACGTCGTACATAATCATCGAAATACTGTGTTGTTTTGTTGACATAAAACTCTTTAAGAATGACATGTCCGAATGCCATGCTTAGTGCGGCGTCAGTTCCTTGCTTGGGTGCTAACCATTGATCGGTAAGTTTAGCCACCTCAGAATAATCAGGGGTAATGCCAATTACTTTCGTCCCTTTATATCGCACTTCAGTTAAGAAGTGAGCGTCGGGTGTGCGTGTTTGTGGAACATTCGACCCCCAACACATAATATAATTTGAGTTGTACCAATCCGCTGACTCGGGGACATCAGTTTGCTCTCCCCAAACTTGCGGTGATGCAGGAGGAAGGTCGCAATACCAGTCATAGAAACTTAAGCAATTACCACCGATTAATGACAGATAACGTGCACCTGCCGCATATGAAATCATCGACATCGCTGGGATAGGCGAGAATCCAAAGATACGATCGGGCCCATACTCTTTGGCCGTGTAGACATTAGACGCACCAATGATTTCGTAGACTTCATCCCAGTGCGCGCGAACGAACCCACCCATACCACGTTTTTCTTTATATTCTCGTGTTTTTGTGGGATTAGTAACAATTGACTCCCAAGCGTCTACAGGGTTGGCATGCTGCTTTTTTGCTTCACGCCATAGTTTAATTAAGCGCTTACGAATTTTGGGGTATTTAAGTCTATTCGCACTATATATGTACCATGAATAACTCGCACCGCGTGGGCAACCTCGAGGCTCATGATTAGGAAGGTCAGGACGAGTTCTAGGATAATCGGTTTGTTGCGTTTCCCACGTTACAAGTCCATTCTTGACATAGATTTTCCAACTGCATGAACCGGTACAGTTGACGCCGTGAGTTGAACGTACAACCTTATCATGCTGCCAACGTTGCCTATAACTGTCTTCCCACTGGCGGGGCTCTTGCGTTGTCACGCCATGACCTTCAGAAAAGTTTTCTCTTTTCTGGGTAAAATAACGTAGCCGATTTAGAAAGTGGCTCATGCCTGACTCCTTTTCGATGGCTTAACTAGTAAACGGTTAACGTGATACGTTAAACTGCGACTAATCCTAAACTCGTTTTCGAATGTACTCTGTGTATATAAGTAGACGTCAAGTGCAGGTATTATGCAATACGGTAAAAACAGCAAAAAACAGACAACTACCCATAAAGGGGTATGAGTGAGTATCTAGTAAAAAACTTGATTTTCAATACAATAGACAACTTAGAAAGCAAATAGACGGACTGTATTATTATGACCAATTACTTAGAGGTAACCCCTGATGAGCAGGGTATAAACCGTTCTATTGGTATTTTCGACTCTCTCGTATTCAAAATCGGATCTTTATTGATAATGATTAGCATTATCGCCTTGGTCAGTATGGTCTCAGCCGTGTATATTTCAGATAATGCACAGACTGATGCTCATGCAATAAATTTATCTGGTTCAATGCGTATGCAATCCTATCT
>NZ_MUFI01000073.1:0-7980 GCF_001996265.1 Salinivibrio sp. MA440 | reverse complement strand
TGGTCACTCAGTTCATCGAATAAATCTTTTTGTCTATTCTCAACGAGTGCCCACACAGATTGCATAGGTCAAATTGTTAAAGAGCGTTGACTGTGCGAAGCTGCGCTTCGCTTGGTCAGGGCTGAGTATCTTACGCGCCTTACCGTTAAAGTCAATAAGAAATTTTATCTTTTATTTTCAACCCTCAGGCCGGAAATAAAACCTCTTTTTGACTCCCCTAACGCTTGGCGTTAAGTGGACGGCTATCTTAATCTTTTAAAAACTCACGTCAAGCGTTTATTTTTATTTGATTTTTTACTTCAACATGGCGCTGAGCGCTTGCCCTGTGTGCCGTGTCGATGTGGGGCGTAGTATAGCGACACAGATCACACTGACAAGGGTTTTTTACGTTTTTTATTTCGACTGGGCAAGAATCCACCTAAAATGATGAATAACCAGCGTTTTGAAACATTCTTGATACGTGGTATTTACTGAGAGATAACGCTGGCCTGTTTTCTTGGTCCTTTTCATGACATGCATTGCCTATTTGTTGTTCATGTCATCACTTTTAATTGCTCTATTTTTAATAATGCTTATGAAATCACCAGTCAATTTTGCACTAATTATCTGTATCGCCGTACTCGGCGCCATTATCGTCAACCTGATGGGGGTCAGTTCACCTGCCATTGCATTCGCTGCAGGCGCAATCGTCAGCGGACTGTCTTGCCTCTACCTTCCTCTCCCCGATTTTAAACCAGCGGCACAGGATGCCCCTGCACCACATAGCGTGAACAACGACGAGGAAGAATCACCTCAGAGTAAAACCTTGTATGTGGGTAACCTACCTTATCGCGCCAATGAAAATGATGTCCGTACACTGTTTAGCGAACATGGCGAGGTTTTTGCCGTTCGGCTGATGAAGGATAAACGCACCGGCAAACGTCGAGGCTTTGGTTTCGTGGTGATGGCCGCTGCGCATGCCGAGGATGCCATCAACGCCCTGAATAACAATGTATACGGTGAGCGGACACTTAAAGTCCGTGAAGCGAACGAACCAAAAAAGCAGGCGAATAGCTAACGCGCGTCAATCCTATCGACTGTATATAGTCGGATAGCGCGTCAGCCTTAATCGGTGTTGCCGTTGCGTAAGCGTGATTGTCTGATGTTGTCGCGGTAACACTGGATAAGTTCAGTGTCGCCGTCAGTGAGACGATGCGGCGCGCGATTGCAGTGCCTGAATCAATCAAACACACTGACTCACCCAATACTTGTTGGATTTCATTTCGCAATAAGGGGAAATGCGTACATCCCAGCACCAACGTATCGATGGTGGCTGTAAACGGCGCTAAGATTGCCGTTAAGTCCTCTTGATTAACGGCCTCGCCTCGTAACTTTCGCTCTGCCATATGCACCAAAGCTGTAGTACCTACCGACACCATATGACAGCCTTTGGCGTAATCGGCAATCAACTGCTTCGTATAAGGACGAGCAACGGTGGCAGGTGTGGCCAGCAAACCTATCGTTTTATGCTGACTTTGCGCCGCTGCCGGTTTGATCGCCGGCACCACGCCGACAACCGGAATCGCTAACTGTTCACGTAACTGCGGCAGTACCAGCGTCGAGGCGGTATTACATGCGATGACGACGATATCAATATCATGCTGCATACATACCGCACTCACCAAAGCAGTCACACGAGTGATGAGTTGGGTATCGTCCAGCTCACCGTATGGGAAAGCTGCGTTATCGAACAAATAGGTGTAGTTAGCGTCAGGAAGCAGCTCTCGCACCGACTGATAAATCGATAAGCCCCCCACACCGGAGTCGAAGATCAATATATTGGGCTGCGCCATGGGACACCCATTCAATAAAAAACGCCCTTATCATAACGATAAAGGCGTGATTAAAGCTAGTTTCACCATAAAAGCAAACGCTAGTACTGATAGTCCAGCGTCATAAAGTAGCCGCGTTCGGCCGCAGGATAACCCCCCGCAGTCTCGTACTCTTTATCGAACACATTATCGACTTTGCCTTTCACGGTCAGGTTATCGGTCGCCTGATAAGAGGCAGTAACCGTCCACAGACTATAGCTTCCCAGCATCTTTCCACCGGGATAATCCAGACGTTCACTTTGATACTGCCACTGAGTACCGAGCTGCAGTCGCTCCCATTGGTAGGATGCATCCCACTTCGCTATCCGTTTAGCGCGACGTGCGAGCTGCTCGCCTGTTTTCTCATTTTTAGGATCTTTATATTCTAACGATATGCGATTATTTAAAGAGTGGACATCAAAGTTAGCAATAAACTCAACGCCTTCGATCTTAGCTTCACCCACGTTTTGGTTCTGACCATTGGGGTAACTACCTGCATACTGAATGAGATTATCAATGCGATTGATATAGCCTGTAAGTGACCAATCAACGTCAGCCGTCACGCCACGAAGAGCAAACTCGGTATTGGACGATTCCTCCGGCTTGAGCGTTGCATTGCCGCCCCATCCGTAAAGCTCAGTCAGACCGGGTGCCTTAAAAGCGGTGCCGTAGCTAGCGACCAATTGATACCCTTCCGCTATCGCAAAACCCGCGCTTGTCTGCCAAGTCGTATGCTGCCCGTATTGTTCGTTATCGTCCGAACGTGCGCTTGCCTCAATAGATAGTGCCTCTACTGGGCTAAATTGCGTTAAAAGGTAAGTGCCCAGGTTATCACGCGGATTGATTGCAATATCATCGGGGTTGGTAATCAAGCTTCCTTCATTAAAGGTGTCTTGTCGATAATCCACACCACCGCCAAGCAGCCAATCATTCGTGGCTTGATACTGGAGTCCCAACGAGGTAGTGACTTGCTCAACATCTGAAGTTTTATTGTTTTTACGGTCACTGCCAAGGCTGTAGTCATAGTTTTCTTGTTGGGAGATTTCTGCGCTGAGTGTTGCACTCCAGGCATCAGAGCGATAATTCAGCGTGCTGGCCAGTGCTTGGCTTTCTAACCAGCCATGTTTTAAGCTACCAAAATTATCGTAATCGTACTCATTCTGGTACCAGCGCCCCGTGATATCAGCCGACCAAGCAGCGTTCCATTGATAATTGTATCCAAGTTGTGTATTGCGACCAGTAAAGCCATGCTGGTCTCCACGGTTACTCGCCTTTGGGTGAACATTATATCCATCATTCGACTCATACCCAGCAATGCCTGAGAAGTGACCCTTATCGCCTAACTTTGTTGCCCAAGCGCCGTTAATCGCATGATGATCCAAACTGCCCATGGTTACGGAAACATTGGCTCGCTCTTTATCGGTTTTAGTGATGATATTGATCACACCACCGATCGCGCTCGACCCATAGAGTGTGGCGCGTGCGCCACGAATAACCTCAATACGCTCGATACTGTTCACCGGGATCTGATTAAAATCCACCGACCCTGTGATGGACGAGGCCATACGCACCCCATCAATTAGGACCAAAGAGTGGTCTGATTCCGTGCCGCGCATAAAAATAGAGGCAATTTGTCCACGACCTCCGTTTTGAGCAATTTCAATACTCGGCACCGAGCGCAATACATCGACAAGGCTTCGCGCCTGCAAGCGCGCAATGTCTTGACGTGTCAAAATGGCTGCGGATTGCAATACTGAGGCATCGGACTGCGCAAACCGACTGGCGGTCACCACCACCGTTTCGGTATTTTGCTCGGCCCACGCGCTCGCGGGGAGTAATGACGCCGCCACCAGGCTCGCCACAATTGGTTTGTTCATGGGTTATTCCTTCCTATCGCGAGAATATGCAGCACTGTGCTGCGGGGCGGGCTGTATTCGGACTTAAGAGCATGGCTTGCGCCGCCTACTGCTAACGACTTCCCATCACCTATCCAAAGAATTGGCGACAGTGTCTGGCCTAGTGCCGAGTTAGGGTCGTTCTCTGATACCGCTGCGCGTCAGTTGCGGATTCTCACCGCATTCCTGCGATTACGGCCTGTTTGCTCGCTAATCGCTTACCCGCCCAAGGATAGTAGCCATCTAGATGGATATTGTCCATTGATAACCTTATAGAATAACGGAGAATCGTGAGCAAGGCTGGACATAGCTGGGGATTTGTCTAAAATCTGCGCTCATTTTCCAATCGCTGAGGCAGCCATCATGACCAAGGCCCAATCAACCGTTGACTACGACACACAGCTTGCTGAGAAAGTCCAACGACTCACGGAACAACTCGCACCGTTTCACGCGCCTGAGCTCGAAGTGTTTCATTCGCCAGAGACGCATTATCGGATGCGCGCGGAATTTCGGGTATGGCATGAGGGGGATGATCTTTACTACATCATGTTTGACCCGGCGACTAAACAAAAATATCGCGTTGATACCTTTCCCGTGGCGAGCCGCTTAATCAACGACTTGATGCCGCTCTTACTCGAAGCAATTAAACCCAACGAGACCTTGCGCCGCAAACTGTTCCAAGTAGACTTTTTGTCAACCCAAAGTGGCGAGATCTTGGTGTCGTTACTGTACCACCGCCAACTAGATGAAGCGTGGGAGCAGGCCGCCCAGACACTGAAGCAACGCCTCAATGATGAAGGCTTTAACCTCAACTTGATTGGCCGTGCGCGTAAGCAAAAAAAGGTACTAGACCGCGATTACGTACTAGAAAAGGTACAGGCTGATGGCCAAACCTTGGTGTACCAGCAAATTGAAAACAGTTTTACCCAGCCCAATGGCCCAGTGGCGCAAAAAATGCTGGATTGGGCGATTGATTGTACCCGAGATAGCGAGGGCGATTTGCTGGAACTGTATTGCGGTAACGGCAACTTCTCACTGGCGCTGGCAAAAAACTTCCGTCGAGTCTTAGCCACCGAGCTTGCCAAGCCCTCGGTACAATCGGCGCAATACAATATTGCCGCCAATCATATCGATAACGTGCAAATCGTTCGTATGTCAGCCGAAGAGTTTACCCAAGCGATTAATGGTGAGCGTGAGTTCCGTCGCTTACAAGACCAAGGCGTGACGCTGAGTGATTATCAGTGCAACACCATTTTTGTCGATCCACCCCGCGCGGGCATGGATGATGAAACCTGCAAAATGGTGCAAGGCTACGATCGTATTTTGTATATTTCATGCAATCCGGAAACCTTGGTCGAGAATTTACAACGCTTAGGCCAAACCCACCGGATTAGTCGTTGTGCCCTGTTCGATCAATTCCCGTTCACTCACCATACCGAAGCGGGTGTGTGGTTAGAGCGCATCAAATAAAAGGCTTAGGAGTTTTGGTGCCCTAAAAATATCTCTAGGGCTCTGACTACCGAACACATGAAAAGGCGTCGAGAGGCGCCTTTGTAATATTAATCCAAGCTTTCAAACCGACATACCGGAAAGTAATGCTACCTAAAGAATAATTGCTTTAAGTTAGGCTAAGCCGATTTCAGCACAGTATGAGCTAGTACTATCGTGTGAGAATTACTTTATGAGCGCTTACTAATACAGACAGTAAATAGCCCTTATAGAGAACTTTTTCCTAGTTGTATATCCGGAATACGTATTTTGTCTGAGTAAATAATAATCTCAGAACCAACGCGTTTAGACTGAGCTGTGTACTGAAGATCAAACACTTTCTGACGATATGAAGCATAGATATCCGAGATTTCTGGCGCATTGTCGTAAGAAACAACCCAAGGCTTATCTCTTATGCCATCTAGAATCTCTCTAATCTGAACATGATCATCATGATTATAGAAATTCCGATAAAGTCCTTGCCCTTTGATATAGTAAGGTGGGTCTAGATAGATGAGGGTATCTTGAGGAAGGTGATCCAGCTTGCTTTTCAACATCTCAGCGGTGTCCAGATTATATACATGAATCCTGTCTCGATTCATTGCAATACGCTGAATGCGATTGATCAACTCATCTTTGTTGTAGCGAACATTAAGCTTCCATTTACCAGCTTGAGCCTTACCACCAATAACTCCCGCTTTAAGTATTCCAGATCTATTAGTTCTATTAAGGAAGAATGTTGCAAATCCTAGTTGTACTGGAGAGCTGTTTTCGCTATCAGCAATGATAGCTCGCTGACGTTCCCATTCTTCGATAGTCACAGGAGTATCATGAATTAGAGCACACAATTCTTCTGTATGCTCAATTACTGACAACCAGAACGAGTACACCGCTTTATCTAGGTCATTGATATGAATATGTCGAACATACTCTTGAAACATTAGCTCAAGCGCAACTCCTGCTCCGCCAGCAAACGGCTCTACATAATGACCATCATGTAGTCCATTCCCTTCAATCAATGCTTTAAGGTAATACGCTAGCTTTCCCTTACCTCCGGGATAACGAAGCGGTGTATAAAACGCCATAACTGCTGCTCATTCTTTTGTTACTGCGGGTGAATAGTAGCAATCTATTGTCGATTTGGCCACGATTATCAATCTTGCCACATCCCTTTGAAAAGAGACTCCAAATTGTCCCACATGGTATTAACTGACACTTTATCCGGCAGCATATGTATATTATGAACATATTGCTGTCCTGCGCCACTAGCTTTGAAGTAGTTATTCGAGCTAGCTTTCAAAGAAGTTGATTCTTGCCCAGTAATTCTCTTTTTATTGTACAGATCCTCAGCCACAGCAACAACCTTATCATGAAGCCCTGTTTTCTTAGGGTTTTGTAGCTCGATCTTGTGTTTATCTATGTAATGGCTTACTGACATTTCAAGGAAAACACGAATCAGAACAGATATACTGAATGGGTGATCATCAAAAGTTAGCTTACTTTTTAACTCTCTGAACAATCCTGAACACTTTYTATCATCACTAATAGTTAACTTACAGTTAGCAGGAATAAGCATATTACGTTTGGGGTTTGGGGCGAGTCTACTGCCTTTTCTATTTAAAGATTTTAATTTATCAACGCCTTCATTAGATTGCCCATCATCAGACCCCTTACCTGTTGTTGTTTGCGAGTCAGTTTCATCTTCCGGTTTATCCTCTTTTGATGGCGACCCCCCTTTACCTTCCGTGCTACCAGGTTTATTTTTATCCTTGTTATCATTAACACCAGCTTTTGATAGAGAGCTAGCGGGGTCAGTCAACTTCCAAGAGCTCGACAGTGCTTGCTCTGGAGAAACAATACACAATTGATTCATGAATTCTTCACGATCACGCTTTTTCTTTATTCGGTTAACTGTGAATTGAATCTTACCGTTGTCATCAGTTTCAAGCATCTCGTCAAGTAACGTAGTGATACGCTCAATAAAGTACTCCTTAGAGCACCTACAAAATAAACTCCCTGTAACCGTATGAAGAGAGAGCCTCTTACGCACAGCAGGATCGCCTAATAGACGATTGATGTTTGTGATTTTTAGCTTACTGGTATTGCTTTTAATCGAACTTCTGATATTTGGTTCTTTGGTAATGAAAGTTATTAGCTGATTGCCAAATGATGTTGCACCATGCTTAGCCCAATGGCGATCAACCTCTTGGCCTTTCCACTGAACTCGACCTACACCATCATTCGCACCGGTATGCTTTAAGCTAACCCAGTGCTCATACCCTTCATCATGTTGTTGATAAATGACACAATCTACCGTTTGTGGTAATTCAGGGTTAGAGGACAGTAACCCTTTGATCTTACGAACGGTTTTATCTTCATTAAACATGCCTATGTTTTTAAGAAGCTTCAGAGTAGTGATTCTTCGGTTACCTTCAACTACGACGTAGTTATCTGATTCGTCTTTAACCACGACAAGTCGCTCTGATGGATCAAGGCCATACTCAATAATGTCTTTTGCTAGTTTAAACAGCTTATCTCCCTGCTGTTTTAGCATGAACTCTATCGCTTGTCGCTGGTTATCAGGTTGATCTAGGAACCTAGAGTTATCCAAATCTAGCAACAAATTGTTAACATTGACACTGTCAAAAATCATATGACCCTCTCTTCAGCAGTCACATATAAACTCGCCGAATAAAAAAAGTTGAAACATAAACGCATTAGCATAATAGTAATTCTTATACTTATAC
>NZ_MUFI01000072.1:0-8076 GCF_001996265.1 Salinivibrio sp. MA440 | reverse complement strand
AAATAATCCAGCCAATTAAAAATTCAATCCCAGATCCAATTGTAAACTTCAGCATAGAAAAGGTTTTAAACCAGCTATTTAAAGAGGAGAAAATAAAAGGAGAGCTTAGTTTTATCGCTGAAAGGATCATTGAGATTAATGTTAAAGACATTGATTTTTCTATGTTTTTTACTCTTAAAAACGAAAAAATAAAAGCACTCAGAGGGCCTCAGGAACCTGACGTAACGCTATCAGCAACCGGTGATGCGCTTATTTTATTGATCTACAACAAGGTTGACCCTGATACGTTATTTTTCAACCGAAAATTAATGGTAAAAGGAAATACCGAATTAGGGTTACATCTCAAAAATTTTTTAGACACTATCGAGGTACACCAAAAGCTACCAAAGATTATTTATTTAATCGGTGATCGTTTTAGTGATTTTATTTACAAAGAGAAAAGTGAAACAATACCTCTCAATTAGTTAAGCTATTTTGAAGCACGTCAATAGGTAGTTATGAGCACAATCATTTGGGATAAGAAGTTAATCGAAAAATACAATATTAACGGCCCCAGATACACATCATATCCGACGGCATTAATGTTGTCTGAACAGTTTTCTCAAGATCGCATCGCCAATGCACTGAAGACGACCGGCGATGAACTGTGCTTATATCTACACTTACCATTTTGTCATAAACTCTGCTATTACTGTGGCTGTAACAAGATTATTACCCGCCACCAGCATAAAGCAGACAAATACTTAGACTACCTCGCACAAGAAATGGCGATGTATCAGCCATCAGTTAAAAACAAGAAAATTCGTCAAATTCACTTAGGCGGGGGAACGCCTACCTTTTTGACCGAGAAACAACTGACACGACTGATGAGCTCGATTCATCAACATTTTACCTTTGCCGAAAACCCAGAGGTGAGCATTGAAATAGATCCGCGCAGTTGCAGCGATGAAAAACTGTATCACCTGCGTGATCTTGGATTTAACCGTGTCAGTTATGGCGTACAGGACTTTGATAAGAAGGTACAAATTGCCATTAACCGCGTGCAGGATGTCGATCTTATTGCACATCAGTTAAAACTCAGCAAAGAACTGGGCTTTGACTCAATTAACCTCGACTTAATTTATGGCCTGCCGTACCAGCGCCCGGAGACCTTTAAGAAGTCGATAGAGCAGGTCATTGAAATGAGCCCCGATCGTATTTCCGTATTTAGCTACGCGCATTTACCACAGCGCTTCGCTGGGCAGAAGAAAATATCGGAAGAGTCCATTCCACAGCCGTCAGTTAAGTTAAGCTTGCTCGAACAAGCCATTACTCAGCTCAACGACGCGGGCTATCAGTTTATTGGCATGGATCACTTTGCTAAAAAAGACGACGGCTTAGCCATTGCCCAACGCGAAGGTCGCTTACAGCGTAACTTCCAGGGTTACACCACAGGCGGTCAGGACGCATTACTAGGCTTGGGCGTGTCCTCTATTAGCCAGGTTAATGGTGTGCTATGGCAGCATGAAAAAGAGCTACCAGCTTACTACAAAATAATAGATGACGGACAAAAGCCCATTGTTAAAGGCATGGCATTGAACGACGAAGACAAAGTGCGGGCAGCACTTATTTCACAAGTCATATGCCACTTTGAGATCGATATAGAAATTTTTAAAGCCGAGTGGAATATCGACGATTTCTGGGCACACTTTGCTGAAGCCATACCGCTATTGAAACCGTTTATTGAAGACGGCTTGGTCGACGTATCCGACAAAAAACTCCGCGTCACAGAAATAGGCCGCCTCTGGGTACGCAGCATTTGTGCCTGTTTCGATGAGTACCTAAATCACGGTCAAAATCGCTACTCCAAAGTGGTTTAATATGAAGAGGCCAGATTGCCTTGTACGATTAATCAGGAGATTGTATGAAAAATTGTCATTGGGAGCCTTCCGAACAGCAGGATCAAATTGCGTCACTTGATGAGCTTAGGCAAAAGTGTCCTGTTGCCCAAAGCGAGATGTTAGGTCATGCGGTACTAACGCATAGCGATGTCCGCTCGGTTATCGAAGATCATGAAACGTTCAGCAATGCAGCAGGCTCCCACTTGTCGGTTCCAAACGGCATGGATCCGCCAGAGCATGGTATTTTTCGAGAAGTGATTGAGCCGTACTTTAAGGCTGATCACTTACGGGATTTTGAACCCACTTGTCGGCAAATTGCTCAGGCTATTATTAGCAGAATTACACCGAATACGGCATTGGATGTGGTCAGTAAAATCGCAAAGCCTTTTGCATTACATATTCAGTGCGCCTTTCTCGGTTGGCCAGAATCGCTAACAGGAACACTAGGCGAATGGCTTGAAGCCAACCAGCAGGCCATTGTGAATAACGATAGAGCAACGTTAAAGCAAAAGGCAGATGAGTTTGAAACATTGATTCATGAACAGCTCGACGTTCGCAGACAATCAGGCTCAGCCAAAGACGACAATACATGCCGCCTAATGCATGAAACAGTCACAGTGAATGGCGAAACGCGCCACCTTCACGAAGCGGAAATTGTCAGCATTTTACGCAACTGGACCGCTGGCGAAGTTGGCACCATTGCTGCAGCCATTAGTAGTATTTTCTACTTCTTCGCAGAAAATCCTCTTGTTGTAGAGCAAATACGCAACGGCAACTTAAATACCGACGGCGCCATAGACGAATTACTCCGCATTGACCCTCCACTTATTTCAAACCGCCGTCGCGCAACCAAAGACACCGAAATATCCGGCTGCCCTGTCAAAAAGGGCGAAAAAGTGACAGTGCTCTGGGCCTCAGCCAACCGTGATGAGTCTGTATTCGGCAAAGCCAATACATTTAACCCCGAACAAAACAAAGCTAAAAACCTACTCTACGGGCGTGGCATACATGTTTGCCCCGGCGCACCGCTAGCCAGAATGGAACTTCGTATATTCACTGAAGAATTACTAAAACACTTCGAGGCGTTCGAGGTAACCGGTGAATCTAAGCGAGCCAATTACCCGTCTGGCGGGTTCAATAATCTTATAATTAAAGTAACGGCTACCGAAGAGAAAAGCTCTACAGCAAATCAAAACTCAATACAGATAAAGCAGCAGCAAGAACAGATAAAGTAAATAACTGCCGCGACAGAAGAAATCTCTTCAACTTTGGAGCGGATATCCCGAAACACTCAACAAGTTGTATAAGTCTTAAAAAATGCCAATGTAGTGGCCCATTAACTACCCGATAGCATGGAGTCTATGAGTTAGGTTGGCATATAGACCATCACAGGCTCTCAGGAAATCAGGGAAGTTATCGAAGAGCAATCTCGTCTTATCCGAGTTTTACAGGATCATGGCGACGAAGTCCACGTCCAAGAAATATTTGAACTACTATTAATCGGAGTAATTAAGACTGAGTGTAGGTGCAACGTGGCTGTGATTTGGAATGAAAAAAAACTTGAATTCGAAATTTTCCCATGGAGTCAGAATTTCGAGACCGGATTGGACGATATTGATAATCAACACCGTATGCTTGTCGATATCGTAAATCGCCTGGCCTCGCAATTCTCTTCGATAAATTCAGACGTGAACAGCGCTACAATACTGGACGAGCTTGAAGATTATGCCAAGTATCACTTTGAGTACGAGGAAAACGTTTGGAAAAAACATTTTGGTCAGTCAAAAGACACAAAGAATCACCATGATGCTCACCAAACTTTTTTTCACAAAATCAGAAAATTACGTCAAACCACTGAACGGCACGAAGCAGTGTTGGCAAATTTGTTTAACTTTATTACCCGTTGGCTAGTCTTCCACATATTGGAATCGGATCGCCGCCTAGCATTAACAATTCAGGCGATGGACGATGGCATGGATCTCTACGCCGCAAAAACGTATGCAGATATGCAATTAAATGGATCAGCATCAGTGCTTGTTTCCGCATTATTAGAGATTTACGGGAAGTTATCAGCCAACACTATTCAATTAATACGCGAAAAAACGGCCAGAAAGCAAGCCGAAGATGAATTGCATCAGTTACAACAGGATCAACTACTAAAAGCCTTAGACAAGCAAGCAGTTGATCATCAAAAACAATTAGAGTTCTTGGCGTATTCAGATTCTCTAACCGGCTTGTGGAACCGAAATGGTCTCGTTCGCTGTATTCACGAGATGCGAGACACGATCAGATCAACAGACCAATTTTCCATAATATCACTGAACTTAGACAATTTTAAAGAAACTAACAAACAGTTTGGAGAGGATGCAGGAGATCATGTGCTATGGTTTTTTTCACAACGCTGGCTCGATGTTTTGCCTCCAGGTGCTACCGTTGCCAGAATATCTGGTGATCAGTTCGCTGCTCTCCTGCCAAATGGGTACCAAGCGGAGCCTGTTTTGCAAGTTGTACAAGAAAGCTGCAAGCATCCGGTTGTTTTTAATGATAAAACAATATCAATCCGTTTTACAGCGGGGATTTTCCTTTTCTCTGCAAATGAATTTAAAGATGGATCTGATGTAGACGCACTCCTGAGGTTCGCAGATCAAACGCTTTTTAACGCTAAACAGGAAGCGAAGGGTAGCTGGCTGTTAATGGATGCAAACCAGAAAAAAGTTCATCAATCACGCCAACGGTTACTCACGGAAATCCGTGAAGCTCTGAAGGTAAAACAATTTCAGTTGGTCTATCAACCGAAAGTAAACCTAAGAACAGGTTCCGTTCTAGGCGTTGAGGCGCTCATCCGTTGGAAGCATCCAGAAAAAGGATTGTTATCTCCAGCGTATTTTCTATCAGAAATCGAAAATCATCCCCTTATTGTGGACATTGGTAGATGGGTTATTGAAGAATCGCTGCAGCAGATGCACAAGTGGGATCAAAAGGGGTTGAACCTAACTATGAGTGTTAATGTGGCTGCTCTTCATCTTCAATCTCCAGCCTTCTCAGACGAACTTCAGCAATCGTTCGATCGTTTTCCGGAAGTCGATCCGTCGCGATTTGATCTTGAAATACTAGAGACCGCCACGTTGGGCGATCTTCAATCCTCGGTGTTGGTGATTAACGAATGTCGGAGCATGGGAGTAACGTTCTCTCTTGACGACTTTGGTACGGGCTACTCATCTTTGGCTTATTTAAAACAATTACCTGTTCAGACAATAAAAATTGACAAAGAGTTTGTGAGCGGTGCTGATGAAAGAAGGGAAAATATATCGATTCTAGAAGGCATAATTGCATTGGCAGAAGCATTTGATAAAAAGGTTATCGCTGAAGGTGTAGAAACAATTGAACAAGGTGAGCTTCTGCTCGAACTCGGATGTTTTCACGCCCAGGGTTACGCTATGTCGCCACCTTTGCAGCCAGAAAGACTTCCGCAGTGGCTCGCCAGTTGGAAGCCATTCCTGCAATGGACTCAAGGACACAAAAAATAAGTGAGCTATTGGCAAAGATGGTGTATCGAGATCATGCACTAGCCTATTGCGCAGTCTCCATTTATTTCACGCCATCGATTAAACGAACATCCCTCACTACACCAGCCAGTCGCTTAAAACCTCGTCCTGGTCCCTGCGCGATCTCTGGTTAAGAAAGTAACTGTTTCACTTCTTCTCACAAACTTTCAGAAGGGAAAGCTAACATAGTGTCATAAATGCAAAGAAGGAGTTTAACTCCCTCTTTATTTACAGATGGACGTGTCAACTTAACTTGCCTTACGCAGCCCTATATTAGCCTGTGCCGCACAGTTGATTGTCTGCGTCGCCTCGTCGCGATGGTAATGACGAGCTGTGTGCTCTTTACGACGCCCAGCGCTGAACGCAGAAACACGCTTAAGGTAACCAATAACTCGAGTGCCGTAATCAATGTTATTGGAGTGGCAGCTTGAGCATTCACTTAATGTGCGTTTATCGATGTGTTCACACTCGTTACAAATAGTGATTTTGACGTTAATGCAGAAGTAGTTACAGCCGGTTTTCGCAGCGATATTCAGCAACGACAAGTAACCCGTGGTGTTCAGTTTTTCATCGAGGTTTAGGTGTAGTGCGGAGCCGCCGTCTAAATACTCCACCAGTTCTTTACCGTGCATAACGAATTTATCTAAGGCATTGGTTTCATCGTCCTCAACGACATAGAAGTACGAGTTGTAGCACTCGCGCGATACTTTATAACCGTCGGCTTTGTCCCATTTTGCATTCTTAACACCTAAGTTTTCTGCAGGCACAAACTCGGTATTAAACATATAACCGTATTCCGCTTTGGCGGCTTTATTGGCGTCATAAATAACCTTCAGGTGACGTTTGACAAAGCTCTTATACTCTGGGTTATTGCTTGCTCTAATGCCTTGAGATTCCGCGGCTTCGACCATGCCGTTAATGCCAATGGTCAGGAATTGTTTGTCCAGACTAATAAAACCAGCGTCATAGACTGTCAGCATACCCGCTTCTTTGTACTCCTCCATCAGCTTGCGGTAAGCCACTTGATACTTATGAATTTTGCTAATTTCCTCTTCTAAGTCACGACCGTCCTGCACTAGACGGTTCATATTAATGGTAATGACATTGATAGAGCCTGTCGCAACACCGCCGGCCCCCAGGGTGTAAGAGAAGGTATTGTCGCTAATTTCCGAGCGCAGACGGCAACAGGACGCAAGTGAGTCGGCATTGTCTGACAAATACACAAAGAACGAATTACCGTTGGCCAATTCAGCCGCCATTTTTTCGCGAAGACCTGATCTTTACAAGCGCCGTCTTCCGTTAACATGGCAACGGTCACAACTGGGAAGGTCAAAATAGACTTTTCACGCTCTTTATTGAACCAGTCTAAGAAGAAGTCCTGCAAAGCACTGACGGTTTCCCACTTAGGTTTACTAAAGTCTCTCGGAAATACGAAGTCGCCAAACATGCTATCGAAATAGTGCTTGTCGTACACAGAAATGTTCCAGAACACACTTTGATAACCGCGTGCAGCCGCAGGTTGATTAATCGCATACACAACGTGCTGTAAGTGATTTTCGATTTGCTTGCGGTGCGTGTTTAAGTAGTCATCACCGTAGTCTTTACGCGCGAAATAGTCGAAGTAAGTTAAGAACTCAACGGTTGCCACAGCGCCAGCGTATTGCGAGCTAACCGCAAAAACAAAATTCACAAAGGAGCCACAAAACGACTCTAAATGTTTAGGCGCCAGCGACTCACCACCGAGTTTCGTCAAGCCGTCCATTAAAAACGGATACATAGTCACTGACACGCAATATGGCTTCAGACTGGTCTCATCGTGCACGTAAATTTCATGATTTTCTATTTGACGTACGTATTCTTTCGCTAAGTTGTCGTCGAACAACGCCGCAATTTTGTTACTAACCTGCTTGCGGTTAACCTGTACGAAGAAGTCTTTCATCAGCTCAGCTTCTAAGGTCGCGATATTTTTCTGAGTAACGTTCGCGTTGGCGTCCATTTTCGAACCGTCCGCCGCATTCTGTGCGTTCAGGTAATCCGCAATAAAGTCTACTTTTTCTGAAACCTGGTCGTCGTTTAAACGCAACATAATTATTCTCCTGTCAGAAACTTGCAGTTCAGTAGCTGCTTTGTTCTTAAATCATAAAATTTTTGGTTGGTATGGGGGCTGTCTAAACCGCCCTTTTCGGCTATCCATGGCCCGGTTTTTAAGTACGTCAACTGCTCCCTGATGCGCAAAGAGACATCCTCGTAACCTGTATAAAGGCAGGTTTCCAGCCCTTCTGCGCGAACTCGTTTTAAGTGTTTTATCAGCGCTTCTGGTTGCCATTCACCGCCCAGAAACAACACGCACGTAATGAGCCCTGTGTACATAGTTAAGCGCTCCTGTAAGTAGTCTTCGGTCAACGCTAAACCGCTGCCGACTGGCCAACTGTCCACACTATGACAACCTTTACACCCGACCGGGCATCCGGTGATGGTGTAAGCTAATGCCACTTCACCCGGCACTTCCTGCCAAACAATCTGTTCAGAGCTGTAATGTAGCTGTTGCGGATAGCCTGCCATAAAAAACCATATCTAGAGATCAAATTCAAATATAGCACTACATATTGTGCCTTGATAGCATAGATGACATAAAACACTGTGCATTGATC
>NZ_MUFI01000071.1:0-8748 GCF_001996265.1 Salinivibrio sp. MA440 | reverse complement strand
CCACCATAGAAGAAAATAAACATGATGAATGTCACTAATCCAGCAAAAAAATGCGATTTATTTTCATGATAACTAATCCAGCCGCCAGCAAAGAATATTTCTTTTGTTACAAAAGCACATATTACATTTAACAGCGACAACGCAAAAGCAATAAAAAATAGTATTTCCATTATTCACCTTGTTTTATAAAATCTAAAATAGATAGAGGCATTTTGCCTTAACATATTAATTTGAATAACTGATTGACTATTTCTATCAATCCAGAAACCGACACCAAGTAGATAAAGATCACCACTATAATGATAGCACGGCTATTTGAAGTGATTGATTTCCACTGTGTAGCACGATTAATAATACCAAAACCGACCAGTGCATACGAAAAAATCAACAATCCACTTGCTAAATATACTAGAAAAGTAGATTCATCCATCTTAACACCATCATTTATTCACTAAAGTAGAAGGCGATATATTTAGAGTCCTTGTTGACAGAGGCCCCTTTAAATAACTCGAAGAGCGTTAAGATTCCAACCTTTGGTCTGGGCATCGACTGCCAATCAAGGATATTAATTCCAACGCTCTGGTGGTGACCAACCCAGCCATGATTCCGATGTAAAAGCCAAGAAACGCCAATGTTGGCAGGCCGACCAGTCCAAGCAAGAAAGGCAGTATCCCAGTGATAACAAAAAGAGAAACCATTATGTCACGGCAGAAGTCTGAACCATCGTTGTAAACCATCAGATCAAGCCACAATGACAACAACAGCGTTGCGCCAATAATAAGGCTTACGACTAGCCCCCAAGGGCCCATAAACCCGGCTGCCAAGCCAACCCAGCTTAGAAATATCCCCATTTCCGGCCCCACAAAGCCTCCATTGGCACCGCCAGATATCTTATAAGCCCCAGAACCAGTGACAGGATCTGTGATAATGTAGCCTGATCCAGTCCAACCAACGACAGAAACGGGTTTCTCATGAACGGTGACTTCTTTACCCGATGCAATCGCACTGTTTATTTCAGCTCTTACTTCATCATCGATTGCAATCTCACTGAGTAAAAACTGGTTGCTATTAGTCAATGTGTAAATTTTTTGACCTTGTTGACCAGCAATACCCAATGCTTTGACTGCACTAACACCTTGCGGATTGTTGGTGCTATTATCCAGCATTTTTTCTGGCACTAAGTTTTCAAGATATGACGAAACTGCCCCTGTCATACGGTGATAGTCTCGCCAGTCGTCCAGGCAGTTGTTCGCTGCTTCCGCATTGTTTGCCAGCCTATCAACATCCATTCTCAGCCCACTGGGAGAAACCCAACGGGGAACGCCAAAGAAGTAAGAAACACTCAGATCAGTACTGAATGTGCCATAGCTAGGCTGAATATAGTTCACAACTTTTGTGGATTTCGACAACAACTTTTGTTGGAGGTTGACCATAGCATAATAGCTATGTATACCAGTTTGCAGGAAAAGACCTGCTGTATCGTGCTTGGTAAGTGTATCAATGTTTCCAGCCCCCAGTTGTTGGCTGACAGCGGCATTTTTCGCTTTCAAATCTGCCAGCATACCCGGCTCAATACCATGGTAGTCAATGCCAATCGCTTGATACTCACCGGCGATGACGGGGCTGTCAGTTTTTTCCCATCCAAATCGGGGCGTCCAAAAGCCTTTAGATATGTTGAGTTCTTCCCCAAGAGAAAAACTCCGATTTCCCATCGCTACCACTTGCGTATCGACGAGAAACTCTGCGTCCATTTGGGTTAAGCCATACGGTAGTTTCGCATTTGATGACGTCGCTTCGCTTTCACTTTGTGGCAGCTTAGCATTTAGCGTATCAATATCGGATTGGGTAGTAGGTGTAAAATGCAGCGCTAACGTTTTACCTGCTAATGCAGGGAGCGATATTTCTACATTGAGGTAAGTGTTTAGGTAGTTATCGTTCAGCGTAAATCCAAACTTATGCCTTATATTGCTTGGTAGTTGAGCTAACGGCTGGCTGGCAACGACAGAAATGTATGGCAATGTCACAGGAAGTACTTCAGCTTCGGTTTTGACTATTTTCTTACCTCCCGCTACGTCCTCGAATTTCGTATTGGGATGGTTAAGCTGGATATAGTCTTCGACTTTCTTTTCCAGCTCCGAAATAAGTTGAGCAGCATAGGCTTGATCAATTCCACGAACAGTTTTGTTCTCATTATCAACGTCAGCGGCTCCTATTAGCGCGGCATAAAATTGGTCTGGGTCAGTATCCATCGCTGCGTTTAGATCAATACCTTCCTCATAGGTGTACTGTTTAAAGCTAGGGTCTAATCCGACCCATTGCCCTTCAATTTGCGCTTCTGCCCATACATGCTCCATTTTAAGGCGTTTTGCAACGCCGTTGTGATCCGTAATCACAACATTAGGTACGCCACCCTGACCAAGCAGATTTTGCAGTGCTTTGACATCTCTAACACCGCCAACCCAATTAAGTGCCTGACTAATATCAACTTCCACCGAGCCATATACATAACGTGCAGGGATGGCTGAAGCCCGCAGCAAACTGACCAACAGGCTGGCTTGGTCAATTGCTCCACCTCGTTTGCTAAACAGGGTATAGTCTGCACCTTGAATCGAACCATGTGCAGGAACGTATTCTATGGTGTTGTAAACATAGTTATAGATAGCCAACGGATCGTGATTCAGCTCTATGGCTAGCTGTGTTAAGCGTTCAGTTACTTGGTTATCTTCATTAAACTGCAAAAACATGTCTGACGCTGGATCTGAAGCATAGCTTGAAACTGTGCGTGCATTAGCCTGATTGCTTTGGCTTCTGAGCCCAAGATAATCCTGGAGTGCTTCAACAGAAGAGGCTGGTTCGTGAACAGCAGAAGAAAGAGGGCCGAAAGGCAATATTTCACTATCGTATTGGTGGGGAGCTTGACCCAGCTTTATCGATGCCAATGATTGATGCAGTTTACCTGCAAGCTCTTGAGACTCGGCGACTGAGTTAAAATCTGCCTTTTCGAGAGCGCTAGCAGCTAAGATCATCGAATGATAATGCTTAAACATCATAGACAGTTGATCGCTGATCAACTTGACTTGCTGGGCATCACTTTTCTTTACGGCCTCACTGAGCTGCTTTCGCAATGCATGTTCAGCTTCAACCTTTTGATTAGCGATGATGTTGACGGAATGCGAAACATAACGTTGAAACTTTTCAGCTAATGCCACACGCATCTCGTTTGGCTCTGCTAACTTGTCATCACCTACCTTGCCAGTAAAACTGGCAAGGTATTTGGAAGTATTTTGACGCAATGCCTCGACACTGTTCATCAATTCGATGCTCACATCCCTATTTTCATAATGCTCTTTTGCCGCGAGCATCGCCACCGCAGAAGGCGAGTAGAAGACAAACAGGTAAAGCATCGTCATAGTTAAGGCTACCATCGGGAGAAAGCCTCTGGTATTTCGCCAGAACTCAAGCGCAATATTACTAGATTTCATATTTATATCCCTATATTCCGGTGGTTACTGCAAAGGTGCGCGACAAATACGGCGGTTGAATTCACCCGGTGCTGTTACTTCTATCGCGAAACGTTGGGTGACAGACTTCCCAGTTAAGTCACTCACTTCCAGCTCCACATCCTGCAACCCAATCTGCTTGTTGTTTGCCAGCCATTGAACGAGCCCAAATTGACTGATACTCATCCCTTCTGGCGCGCTTAGCAGGCGATAACGCAATGCATCGCCATCAGGGTCACTCGCAACAACCTGATAAAGGTAAACAGACTCAGTTCGTGCGCTAAGTTTGGGCAGGCTTGTCACCACTGGCGGTTGGCTTTCTCCCAGATATTTAACTGTTAGATTGAACTTCTGAGTATCACTGTTCCCCACGGAGTCAAACACCGAAATACTTACGTAATGATCACCGACATCGTTTTCAGTGACATTCCAGAAAAGAGCGCCAGAGTTACTTACTGCCATCCCCACTGGGCCTTCGTCAAGCTGGTAACGTAAAGGATCATTATCGAGATCAAAGACTTTCAACTGGTACGTATAATCCATCCCGTTATACGCTGATAGAACAGGGGAGCTCGTTATTACCGGTTCGTTTCCGCTATTTACACGGATGTTGTACATTTGCTCCGCATACGCACCATAGTTATCATAAACCCTTAAAATAACGGGATTACTTCCCTTCTGGTTGATTTCAGGAAGCCAGGTTACCGTCCCGTTTCCTGATACTGTCATTCCTGCTGGCGCTTCAATTAAGCGATAAGTTAGGGCATCGCCATCAGGATCCGCTGCAATAATAAGGTCCTGATAACTGGTCCCCACAAAGGCTTCAAGTAGCGGAACGGATGTAATGACAGGGTAAGCGTTATTCAACACTTCGCGAACAGTAACATTGAAGCTTTGTGTACTTTGCATTCCAAGTGGGTCTTCCGCAACAATAACAAAGGTGTGCGTGCCCACCTGGGAAGCATTTGGCGTCCATTCGATTTCATTTGACACATTTAATACTGCCCCTTCAGGAGCTGAGACCAACGAGAACGATACTGGGTCACCATTTGGGTCCTTAGCAGATACCAAGTACTTATAGGGGGTATCTATTGCTGCAATACCTGTTGGACTACTTGTAAACTCCGGTGCAGCATTGCTCGGATAGTAACTAAAGGTAAAGCTTTGTTCTGCAAAGACGCCTGACTGATCAGCGACTCGGATACGAACGCTGAATTTTCCGTCAAGTTGCATACTGGCTGGCCAAATGACTAAACCATCAGTTTCAATAACCATTCCAGCAGGTGATTCCATTAACAGATATGACAGCGATTCACCTTCAGGATCTGAAGCCAATACCTGATAGTGCAAGTCCCTATCACCCTGAACTTGCCAGCTTGGTTGGCTTGCGATGAGCGGTGGTTGATTTGCGGTTTCAGCTACCTGTACATCGAAGCTCTGAGTTGTGACGAGTCCCCCGGCACTTCTCGCTGCAATCCTAACAGCATAAGTCCCTGTTTGACTCGGCTGCCACAGTACCAAGTTGTTGGCATCAAGGGTCATTCCTTCAGGGTGAGTTTTCAGACTGACTTCAACCGGTTTACCCAAGCCATCCGAAACTTGCACCTGATAGGTAAACATTTCACCGAGTTGTAAATACGTCGTCGGCGTACTGGTAAATTCAGGCGCGCTTCCAGTTGTTACCGCTGAGATAACAAAGGACTGAATGGCCGCTAGTTTTTTATCGTCGATAACTTCAACAATGACACTGTGTCCGCCATCTCCGCTCACTTGATTCGGACGCCAGCTGATTTCTCCTGTGTTCGGATCAATGATCATTCCCTCAGGAGACTCTATGAGCTGGTAGGTAAGGTGAGCGTTTCGATCACTTTCTGCTACCACCTGATAGTAGTAACTTGCGCCTACCTGAGCTTGTAGCAACGGCTCACTGATAATTATTGGTGCTCGTAGGAAATCGAGAACATCAAATGAAAGCAATGTTGTCGACTGCAGCCCCGCGAGATCTTGCACTGCAACTTCAGCCACCAGTAGTCCAACGTCAGATTGCGTTGGCTGCCACGTAACAACACCACTGGTACTGTTAACACGCATGCCGGCAGGTGCATCAATAAGAGCGAATGAAAGATCATCCCCAACATTCGGATCTGAAACGTTCAACGCCAATTGGAACTTCTCACCTACCTCAAGCACAACTGGAGGGACAGGTTCAATGACCGGAGACTCATTGATCTCCGCCACGTTAACCGCAAACCATTGGGTTGCTTCTGCTGACTGGCTATCCGTCACTTTAACTTTGGCTATTGCAGCACGAGTTGTATTATTATCGGTCAGGCACTCCTCATTTCCGCTAACAACGATGGTTTCAATGTCATCACCCAAGGCGCTTTCTGGTATATCTTTTAACACCAATTGCTGATTACTTTCGGCAGCGGTGTTTTGAACATCAACCTGCCCAATAAAAACACCTTGACTATAGAAAGCGACAGCAAAAGGATGGGTTGTGTCTGCTAGTCCGCGGTTGTTCAACGTCGCAGCTACATCTACCAATCCACTCTTGCTTTCTGAAAGCGTTATCTGATTAACTTGTAAGTCGGCCTGATAAATAGGAGGGAGTTGATCTATGATCTCTTTAATCTTGATATCAACAATCGCTTCGGAGAAAGACTTCGCTCTAAGTCCACCACTTCGCAGGAAGTTAAGGTCCCAGGCTGCTCCCCCGCTTTCAATAGCAAGGTTCACGTAATCTTTTATACTGGCGCCAGAACCGCTTACAGCCCGTGTTCCACTACAGGTGTAGTAACTGCCACTGCCATCGGCTACAAAACCTATTCCTTCAGCAGTCATCCCCATTGCAGAACTGCCATCGTCACATCTGAACGATGAATTAATGACAGCATTGAGTAAGGTTTCGGTTGACTTGAGTTGTTCCAACATCTGTTGGTAAGACCAAGATAGGGTGACATCTCTGTCTTCATCTGTAACAAGGATTAAGTTCTTCGCAGAGTCCGTTCTTAATGGGTAGGTTTCCAGCGTTCCTTTCATGGCGCGATAGCCATCTTCGGTACCACCATAGAGTCTTAATTGCGCCGCTAAACGGCTAAAACTGGCTGACTCAACCATTTTTTCCCCATCAACCACCAGATAGCGGGGGCTGCGTTCATATCCAACCAGACCATAAAGGTTCTTATCCGTTTCTTTACCTACGCCCGCACCAACTAGTCCTGCTTCCAATGACGGCACCAAGTCTTTGAGCCAGTTGTGCTCTCCGGACATAGAGCCAGATTCATCCACCACGACAAAAACATCTGCGCTACCGCTCAAGCGAGTTGTCGTGCCCTGAATAATTTTGCATTGCTGGTTAGTTTGCTCAAACCCCTGAGGTGGCAATAAGACATTCTGCCACTGCACTTCTCCAGTAATAGGGTCAATCGTTATGTCTTTATGACCATGCACCAGACTGAAATGCAGTTGTGTATCTTTGTCGTCTGTAGCTGTAACCTGGTAATGATAAGGCTGCTCTTTAGCAACTACTTCAACGGGTAGTGAAGTAATCTGTGGCGGTTCATTGGCCATCGAAACAACGGTTAACTGGTATTGCTGATTATCAGTTAACCCCGGAGCATCTCTAACCTGAACACGTACTGTCGTCGCTGGTTCTAAGCTTTCCGGCTTCCAGGTAATAAGACCAGTATCCGTATCAATAACCATTCCCACAGGTGCGTCTAACAGTTCGAACGTCAGAGGATGAGATTCTTCATCTATCGCGACAACCTGATAGAGGTAAAGCTCTTGCAGCACAGCCTCAGAAATAGGTGCAGACACGATAACAGGTGCATTGTTACCCGGCGCAGTAACGTTAACATTGAAGCTTTGGCTATCTTCAGCTTTACCATCGCTAACAACGACTTTAACAAGGTGACTACCTGTGTCTCCGTTAGAAATGGGCCATGTAATCAATCCTGTTTCAGCGTCGATTAGCATGTTTTTGGGCGCATTATCCAAACGGAATGAAAGTACATCTCCGTCTAAATCTATAGCGGAGACAGTGTAGCTATACGGAGTATCTATGGTGCTTTCTGTAATAGGCGTTGACGTGATTTCAGGAGCATAATTGGATGGTGCATCTAATCTCACTGCAAAAGTCTGACTGTCAAACTCCCCTTTATCATCAGTCGCAATCACTTCGACTAGAAACTCACCAAAAGAAGACGCTGGAATGTCTGTTGTAACCCAAGAAATCACTCCAGTGATTGGATTGATCACCATACTATTAGGTGACTTCGCCAACGAGTACGTAATTGGATCCTGATCAGGTTCTGTGGCCACGACAATATATTGATATTCATCGGGCCAAGTAACTTGAGTGACCGGTGTTGACTCAATCACCGGTGGTTCATTGAAACTGACTAAAGTGGTCAAGTCTCCTTTAAATAACTCCCCGCCCAAGTGCATTGATCCAATCCACTGATTTGCTATCACAGTTCCCATCAAATCCCCATGTGGTGCGTTAATATTTGCATTAGGAGCCAACACATGACCCTCAATTTTTATTCCCGCAAAATTCAGCTCACTGGAATCAGGGAAGTTGAAAAGTACTCTTTCTCTGTGAGCGGCAAGAGATGACATACTTTTATTCTGTACACGATTAAATTTCGTGCTGTCGCCAAGCATGTTAATAATAATGGTCGATTCCGGGGGAAGGCAGCTAAACTCAAAGGTATGAGCAGATTGGAATTGGGAACCATCAATATTAAATACTTGAACCGGAGATGCGCAATCACCTTCTAGGTACAACCCGCCCCACTGATATTTTGACTCACCAGTTACTTTGGCAGCAGCAAGCTGCCTTGATATTTCCTGGTAGTATTCTTTCGACGAGAGTATGGAGTTTTCAAGAGCTATATTTTCAATGCTAATACCATCAGGAAAGCCAGCAATAACTGAACTACTAACACCGCTAGCGTCGCCTTCAATACGTATTTTCCCTTGATAAAGGCGACCTGACCTAAAGTTAGCATCTCCTTCTACGAGCAAGCCAAAATCGCTATAGTCTGGGGGCAAGCCAGCACCAATAGAATATCCACCTATTTCTAGATTTCCCCCAACTGCCAGTCCGCGCTGACTGTTGCCGGAACCGGAGTTGAAGTCACTAAAAACATAACCACTAAAGTTAGTGGCAGGCCAAAGTAAATCATCATTTTCAGCGTTAGCAGAATAAGATGTTACAAAAGTTAATAATAGTAAGAGG
>NZ_MUFI01000070.1:0-8798 GCF_001996265.1 Salinivibrio sp. MA440 | reverse complement strand
GATATGCTTAGATTTTAACCGGCAATCGGAAAGTGTCATTGTAATGGCGGCATACTGACCAATAACAATGAATTTTTCGATTATGACCACAAAACACTCAGAATTGGTTTATACCTTAAGTAAGGTGGTTTACGACCAAACCTAAGACGTGCCGGTTTAAAATAGCTGGCCAGTGACAGAGGACGAACGTCATGCTTGCTGAAAAACGGGATGAAATAGACAACCCCCTGATTTGGCCGATACTCAGTATTTTAGAGTCGACACGACAAAGTTGGAAAGTGCATCACCTGCTGGGTGAGTTGCGAAAAGATACCATGATGGCGCAACTCGATGAAGACCCCCATCTTGATCTGTTTAAACGCAATTTCCTGATCATGAACGCCCTATATCAACTGCAAGAAATGTTGTTGCCCCAGCAATGGTTGCAGGTTGAATCCATGGATATTCAATTACAATGGCGTGTGGGAGGTCATGGTTTTGTGGCCAAAGAAATCGATTACCAGGATCCATTACGCGATTACTACATGGACTGGAACAACTATGATGCTAGCCAAGATGATGTCAAAGAATTGCTGTCTTCTTTTTGGAAGCATTACCAGCGCCACATCGGTAATGATACGCCAGGGACTGCGATGCTGGAGCGAAACAAAGCACTTAACGTGTTAGGTTTGGACGAAAATGCGAGCGAACATGAAATTCGTCGCCAGTGGCGGAAGATGGCCCTAAAATGGCATCCGGATCGCCCTGAGGGTGATGCGACAACATTCCGTGAAATGTGTGAAGCGTGGCAGAGCTTAAGGCTTTAACCGGCGGCGAGCGCTTTCACTGAGCCAAGATGCTCGAATCATAGTTAAATAATGAGCAGGGTGAGTGAATATTCACCCTGCTTCGTGTTTTTGAAGCAAGCCTGCGTAATCGCCTGCATGCTATTAAAGCTCTCTTAACGCCTAGGCGTTGTTCAAACTGCGGCTACGCAGTTCAAAAATCAGCTTTTCAGCACTGCATTCAAATTGCATCTTAATCGTCAGTGCGTCGTTTTTAATGTGCTGACTATCAAAGTCATGCTTCACAGCAGGATTAATACTCTTTGCCAAGTCAAGATACTGCTCGAAGCGCGCCGCTATCGCCTCAGGGCTGTTGGCTTGAATGGTGACTTCTGCTACATCATCGCCCTCTGAGATGATGTAGCCAATCTCAGCACTTACACCGCAAGCATCGCAAGCGTCAGTTTGGTTCTCTTTCATGGTGTTCCCCTACGTAAACGCAGCCAATGACGTCACGTTTAAGACGTGGCTGCAAACCAGTGGTACGATCTTTAGCAAACACATGCCTGTGGCACATTGAGATAGGTCAGGTTTTGATATCTTTTCTGTATTAATGATGGAAAAACTACCGGTGAACCAATCAAAAATAGCATCGAAAAAAAGAAAGGGGTGGTGCTAATCGTATTGTCTTGCGGCGCCCCAGCATAGATTGACGGGGCGCCGGTGAAGCTATAGCAAGTCTTCTTCCCACTGCACGAGCGTGCCTTTTGGCCAGTGAGTGCCAAGATCGTGGTATTCCTGCTCCAGCTTATGGCGACGAATTTTTAAGGTCGGTGTCAGTTTACCGTTCTCAATACTCCATGGTTCTTTAATCATCAACACACCTTTAATTTGCTGGTGTGACTCAAGTTCACCATTGATAGTATCCACCACTTTTTTTACTCGACGCTCGTAACGAGCGCGATCAAAATGAGGGAAATGGTGTGGGAGCGCAAGTAGAATCGGTGCTGGCATGCCTGAGCCAATTACGCACAACATTTCAGCGTTTGATAATTCAAATAAGCGCTTTTCAATCGGTACAGGGGCGACAAATTTACCTTTGGCGGTTTTGAACGTATCATTTTTGCGCCCTGAGATACTGAGGTAGCCATCGCTGTCGAGCTCCCCTAAATCACCAGTATGCAACCAACCGTCGACCAAGGTTTCTTTGGTTGCTTCTTCATTTTTGTAATAACCGCTAAACAGTCCTTGGCTTTTTACTAAGATTTCTTGGTCGTCTGCGATCTTGATTTCAACCCCTGGGCCGGCATTGCCAACGGTACCAATTTTATCGGCCCGGAAAGGATAATTAATGGTGCTGTAGGCATAACTTTCGGTCATGCCCCACGCTTCGGTGACATTCAAACCAATCTTGCGGTACCACTCCAACAATGCCGGCGCGACAGGGGCGGACCCACAGCCCAATACACGTGCTTGATCCAAGCCTAAGTTTTTAGCGACTTTATTTTTGACGATCGTACTCACTAACGGAATACGGAGCAGTAGGTTCAACTTACCGTCCGGCAGTTTCTCCTGGATTCGTTGTTGAAATAGGGTCCAAAGCCTTGGGACCGAAATAAACAGGGTTGGGCGATGCATTTTGACATCTTCAATGAAAGTATCGAGTGATTCAGGAAATGCCGTCGGGATCCCGCCCATAATGGCTGACCCCATGATGTATACACGCTCGGTAATATGGGCCAGTGGTAGGTAAGAGAACAAACGATCGTCAGGTTCGATACCAATATGATCGATCAACCGTTGCGCAGACCAGCAGTAACCGCCGTAGCTTAACATGGCTCCTTTAGGCGGCCCTGAGGTGCCCGATGTATAAACCAGCGACATGAGATCGCCATCAAGATGAACAGGACGTTCGTCTGACGGTGCGTGGTTGGCGATCAGATCGTGCCATTCGTAATGACAGTTTACGGTAGGATAAGGGAGGGCAATTGTTTTTAGGTTCGGCAGACTTTCTAACGAGGCCGTTAGCGCTTTACTGTCATCTAATTTACCCACAAACATTGCTTTCGATTCGCTATGGTTAATGACATGATCGATAGTGTCGGTGCCCGCGGTAGGAAATATGGGCACACTGATGTAGCTTCCCATCATCATTGCTAAATCTGCGATAAACCACTCAGCACAGTTTTTTGATATCAGTGCGATTTTGTCACCCGGCTTAAGCCCCATATCGCGGAGCGCTGTTACCATTTTCTGGGCCTGCTCGGCGACCTCGGCAAAGGTATAATCATGAAAGCGGCGCCCGTGGATTTGGCGCAGAAAAACATGGTTTGGGCGCTCATCGGCCCAACGTAAGATCTGATCATGTGGTTTGATATGTGACATTGGACTTCCTCATTGTCGCAACGTGGAGATACGTTAAAACGTTATAATAATGTTAACTTACGGATCCTCGGCCACCATACGCAAGATAATCATTTAAACGACTGTCTAAATTATGACTGATGACACTATTTGCGGTGTTTTTTGCCTGATTTTTCAGTTTTTTCACCCCATTTTCAGGAGCCAATGCAAAAGCTTGATCAGCCTCCGTATTCACATAAGACGTTTACTGTCAGGCTTTATTGGTGAGTCTGTACTATTTTTACTAAGGGCTAGGCTTTATCGCGAGCCAGACGCAAGTGCGAGCCAAACGGGCGCGCGTTACAGCACTGTGCCAACAGTGGCGATTGACGGGAGAACAGGTTACGTATGCCTAAACGGAGTAAAGCGCAAACGCAACAGACCATTGAGCTCATCCTAGCAGAGGCGAAACACCAATTATTAATGCTTGGCTATGAGGGAATGTCGTATACCACGCTAAGCGAGGCGACCGGCGTATCGCGTACCGGGATTAGTCATCATTTTCCTCGAAAACAAGATTTTATGGTCGCGTTGGAGCCGTTTATCGTCGACAGCTTGCGCATGCCGCTTGATACAACCAGCACCATTAATGCGTTTATGACCAGTTGGATGCAGGCGATGCATGCAAACGGTGACTTCAAAGCCACGCTCAAACTCTGTTTCTATCTACTGATTAGTGGCAAAGCGGACAATGGTGCCGCGTTTAGAATTCTAAAAGCATTACAAAAAGAGTGTGAGCAGCGTATGCAAACGGATCTCACCGTCGCTTTTTCGCAATTATTAGGTGCGAGCCTGTTACTGTGCCGTCAAAAAAGTGAGGGGCATGCGAAGTAACTGTATAGAGGGTCCGGTCAGGTTAGCGAGCAGACGCGGCGATAAAATTAACGCCCAACTGACAGACAGGGCTTAACTTTTTTGTTATATTGATCACGCTTTCAAAGCAATACATTTTTTGGAGATAACTATGAACAATACCGACCATCCTCCGAGTCGAAACGGAGAAAAATAGCGACTGTTGGTATTGTCTCTGCCAGTTTACCAGCCGTTGTTGATAGCTGGCCCCACCTGCTTTATTTTTCTCCTCTCGCTCTAACGCATAATGCTGCCTTTTAGGCGCTATACGTTGTTGATGGTCGTTACCTGTTGCCAATCGGGAGATTCGCCATGACGGTAATGAACAACACCTTTGATAACACTGCAACTTTCTCAACCTCCGAGATCGTCGCGGCTCGTAATGCCTTTTTACAATACGAATTAACTCGGCAAGCCGAGCTACTCACCGTAATGCCAATCGAGGAATCGATGGGTGTTCTGCGGCACTGCTCGGTGGCTCATGTTCAACATTTGCTCGATATATTGGGCGAGCAAGGCCATCAGCGGCAAGCGGATGAATATGCGCACCGCCTTGGAGTGATACCACCAAGGACCAACCTGCTTTTGCGTATGATGGAGACACTTCGCGCGCACCGCAAAGTCGTCACGATTATGTCGCTAGTAATGAGCACCATGGGGGTCGTCGGTTACTTGTCATTCTTGTTTTTGCCTAGTTGATGCGCACTTAGCTTGATCTTACGCAGTAAATTGTTGGGCAATTATGCTATCACTATAACGATAGTTGAATTATTCAAAAATATTTTAATAATAGGGTGGCGGCCGCAAGTCGCGATCCCAATTCTGCCAATAAGGTAAACCTATGAGTGATGCACTGGTACTCGTTATAAATTCAGGCAGTTCGTCTTTAAAGTTTGCACTGATGGACGCGCAAACAGGCGATGCTGTGATTTCAGGCGCCGGAGAGTGTTTTGGTCGTGATGACGCATGCATGAGCTGGAAAGTCGACGGTAACAAAACTGAAAAGACATTGAGTGCAGGAAGCGACCACCATCAAGAGGCCATGGACATTATTGTGGGCCTTATCGAAAACAACCAACTCAGTGATAAATTACAAGCTGTTGGGCACCGAGTGGTCCATGGTGGCGAAACCTTCAGTCAGGCGACGCTTATCGATGATGCCGTACTTGCACAGATCGATGCCTTGAAATCCCTGGCGCCACTGCACAACCCCGCTCATGTCGTTGGTATTAATGCCGCGCGTAAAGCCTTCCCCAACCTTCCTCAAGTCGCGGTTTTCGACACAGCATTCCATCAAACCATGCCGGAAAAAGCGTATCACTACGCGATCTCGCGTCAGCTCTATAATGATTATAGCATTCGTCGCTATGGTTTTCATGGCACCAGCCATTATTACGTAAGTCGTGAAGCGGCAAAATGGCTTAATCAAGCGCCTGAACAAACCAACGTCATCACCGTACACCTTGGTAACGGTGCCTCTTTGTGTGCGGTCAAAGACGGTCAAAGTGTCGATACCAGCATGGGCTTTACGCCTTTAGCCGGTTTGATGATGGGCACTCGCTGTGGTGATATCGACCCATCTATTCTAGAGTTTTTATTGAAAAAAGGGCTCAGCATGGATCAAATCCACCATGAGCTGATCGATAAAGCAGGGCTTCTTGGTGTGTCTGAGCTCACTAATGATTGTCGTGGGCTGGTTGAAGCCGCGGAAGAAGGCCACAGAGGTGCGCAACTCGCGCTGGAAATGTTTGCTTATCGCGTTGCGAAATTCATCGCAAGTTACATGGTGCCGTTATCCCGCCTGGATGCGATTGTTTTCACAGGTGGAATTGGCGAAAACTCACTGCCAGTCCGTGAGATGATCCTAAAAGAACTCGCGATTTTCGGTTATCAATCAGATGCCGACGCCAACGCCGCCGCTCGGTTCGGTGCCGCAGGACAAATCACAACACAAGATTCACCGCTCGCATTGGTGATCCCAACCAACGAAGAGCTGGTGATTGCCCAGCAAGCCATGGCAATGGCCTGAATCTTAGCCTACTCTGAATAGAAACAGCGAGTATTATTGCTCGCTGTTCCTTTATTTGCTCGCGGTATGTTACTAAGTCAGCGCGGATTATTTGTTCCTGATGGATATAATCCTTGCCTGTATAGCTTCCCGCCCAACAGCGCATGTGCTTTTGCGCGCACTACCGCCTCTTGGTTTAATTTGATCGGACTGAGTACCTGTTTTACAACATCATATTGATAGGCGACTGGGTCTTTTTTGGGCTGAAGCACTACCAGTGATTCACGTGTTAAATAACCGAAGTTTTTATCGAACTGCATCATTGCACGTTGATATTCAGATGGTACGGCGCGGTTTAAATCATGGCCTATCATGGGTGTTGTCGCATCGATACCGATCAATGAAAGTAACGTCGGCGGCATATCTAAACTACTGACTAAACGAGAGTCTTTGCGTTTAGGAATATCTTTGCCGATAATTAATGCTGGGATATGAAAACGGCTAACGGGGATCGGATCATCGCCATAGGCGCGTGAATCATGATCCGCAATGATCAAAAAGATGGTGTTTTCCCAATAGTCTGATTTTTTAGCCTTGTTAAAAAACTCACCGAGTGCATGATCCGAGTATTTTACCGTATTTAGACGTGTATTTGTTTCCTTAGTGTAAGGTGTAATTTGTCCATCTGGGTACTCATAGGGCGAATGGTTTGAACTAGTAAAAACAAGACTAAAAAAAGGTTTGCCTTTTTGATGAAGCGAACGAAACTGTTTGTCAGCCATATTATATAAATCTTGATCTGAAACGCCCCATGAACCGACAAACTGTGGGTTATCGAACTGAGAAAAATCGACAATATCTTGAAAACCATTACCGAGAAAAAATGACTTCATATTATCGAAATGACTCTCGCCGCCATAGATAAATTGTGTTGTATAGCCTTGTTGTTTCAGTACATCAGCGATAGTAAAAAATCCAGTTTGGCTTTTTGATAGCTTTACTACTGCACGAGAGGGTGTCGGGGTAAAACCTGTTGTGACCGCCTCGATACCACGTACCGACCGTGTTCCTGTTGCATAAGCTTGAGTAAAATTCCAGCCTTGTTTCATGAGATTATCTAAGTTGGGTGTAAGCGGCAACCCATCTAACGCGCCAACAAACTGCGCGCCTAGACTTTCTTGCAGTAAGATGACCAGATTTTTCTTACCCTTACCGAACGCTTGCTTCGTATTTAACGTTGGGTATGCGGAATTCACGAGATAATGTGTACTTGATGGCGAATAAGCTTTAATCGTAGAAACGATTTCTTCCAGCGGCATATCTCCATAGTATTCTTCAGCATTACGCTCGGATGCCATGGATTTGGCGGCAAAGACCAACGAATAAGAAGAGTTGAGGACTAAATCATTTAGTAGCGGATTAGTTGAAAAGGCGACAAGTGCTGGGTTCAGTGGACGGTGTTGCAGGGTTGAGCGCGCTCCCATGACACCGAAAATAATCACACACACCGCAAGAATAGGCCGTGTCCACCAGCGTGGCTGGTTTTCCGTATCAGTAAACTTGCCGCTTAACCGCCAGCTATAAAAACCCACCAATGTTGTTCCTGCGAGTCCTAAGAACAAAGGTAATTTATAACCTTTCCAAAGCATGGAAAAGACTTCTTTGGGGTACACCAAGTACTCTAGAAATAGCCGATTCGGTCTTAGATTATATTCTAAAATAAACGAAGGCGTAGCAAACTCCATATAAGCTAACACGACTAATCCACAGACCAGCCAAATCCGCAGTATAAAAACAAATCCTCGACCAAATTTTCCAGAGGTTGGCAGCAGTGCCAATAAAAATGCCGGTAGGGTATATAGCCAGCAGAGGGTCGCTATATCTATGCGAATACCTTGCGTGAAAATATAAAAATATTCAGACCAATGATTTATGTTGTCTTGCTGCCAGATTAAAAGTCCAATCCGAAAAGTACTAAGAAATCCTAATGCTAATAGAAAGAAAATAAGAATTGGTTTCATTAGTTTTATGACTTGCATCGTTTAACCCTGAATTATAAAATTTATTATGACACTTAACCATGTCACTACTGCAAGAATTAATGTTAATAATACGGCCGCTGATCCGATATCTTTGGCCTGACCACTTAGCTCATGGTGTTCTTTCCCTACACGGTCAACAACTGCTTCAATGGCAGAATTAATTAGCTCGACAATCAGTATAAGCAATAAGCTCCCAATTAAGATGAGTTTAGTTAGTAATGGAATGGACATTAGTAATGCAAAGGGTACTAGGATTAAGACAAGCACGACTTCTTGACGGAATGCTGCTTCATTCTTCCACGCAGCTTTCAAACCTTTGATTGAAAACTCAGTTGCCTTGAAAATCCTTTGCATGCCTTTATAGCCTGGCTTCATATTCTACCTATTGACGACAAAGTGAAAAAGTATCTTTAGATTCTTGATATGCGGATGTGGATATGTCCATGATTCCTAGTAATGAGTGAAAAATATTGTCATGTGAGAAGGTGTTTCTTTCTGCTATTTTATTTAGACAGGATGAGTCGACTTTTTTATCCTTTAAGAAGTTGTCATCAGCCCAGAAAAACATCGGGACATGAGTTTGAAAATCTGGTGCGATTGAATAAGGTAATCCATGAAGGTAAATGCCATTTTCTCCCAATGATTYACCATGATCGGAGACGTAAATTAATGCAGTGTTATATTTAGAAGATAGATCTTTTAACTCCGTAATGACTTTATTTATAACAT